>JARLGN010000066.1 GCA_031292775.1 Acidobacteriota bacterium
AAGCCGTGATTCTGCGCGGTAATTTCCACTTTCCGGGTTTCCAGATTCAGGATGGGATGATTGCCGCCGTGGTGGCCAAATTTGAGTTTATACGTCTTCCCGCCCAAGGCCAGGCCAATAATCTGGTGGCCGAGGCAAATGCCGAAGATCGGGACGCGGCCCATCATGTCGCGCACGGCCTGGGCGGCGTACACAACCGGTTCAGGATCGCCCGGGCCGTTGGACAGAAACACTCCGTCCGGCTTTAACTCCATAACCTCCGCCGCCGTGGTCATGGCGGGAACGACGGTGACGCGGCAGCCCACATCCACCAGTCTGCGCAGGATGTTCTGCTTGATGCCGTAATCATAGGCAACGACGTGGAAGCGCGATTCAACAACGGGTTGGCTCTTGCCGTCCAGGAACTGGCGCGTGGGTTCATTCCAATCGTAGCGTGAGGCGGCGGTGACACGGCTGGCAAGGTCGAGGCCCACCATGCTCGGTGCGGCCTTGGCTTTCGCCACCAAGCCCTGCTCATCAGCATCAATCGTGGAAAGGACGCCACGCATGACCCCGTGCTTGCGCAGGTGCAGAACCAGCGCACGCGTATCAATGTGGGAAATAATGGGAATACCGTAATTTGCGAGAAATCCGGAAATTTCCTCTTCCGAGCGCCAGTTGCTGGCCAACTCGGAAAGCTCACGCACAATCAAACCTTCTGCGTACGGCCGCGCGGATTCACAATCGAGGAGGTTCGTCCCGTAATTCCCAATGTGAGGATAGGTCAGAATTACGATTTGCCCCGAATACGAAGGATCAGTGAGAATTTCCTGGTAGCCGGAAAGAGAAGTATTAAAAACGACCTCGCCAAAACGCTCGCTGGAAGCGCCAAAACCGCGCCCCCTAAATATTCTTCCGTCCTCTAAGGCGAGAATTGCGTCCATTCACTCTCCAAGATTGCGAGATTGGTTGATCCGGTAATCAGGTGAGCAGAAGACGATCCATACAGCGTTTGTCGTTTCATCATCCGCTCACCCGATGGCCCGATCACCCGATTATTTAACCCATCCTACTTGGCTCAGCGGCCAGTATACGAAAGCCGCTTTACCGTAAACGTACTGGCGATCGACGGTACCCCATTCCCGACTGTCATTCGACGAGCTGCGATGATCGCCCAGGACAAAGTAATGATTCGGCTCGACACGCACCGAAGCATAACTTTGATCGTCGATGTAATTCGGTGGAACGTAGGGCTCAGTCAGGGGCTGGCCATTCACCAGCACGTGACCGTCGTGAATAGTTACCTCGTCCCCAGGCAAACCGATTACACGTTTGATGTATGACTTGGACGTATCGAGGGGATAGCGAAAAACTACCACGTCACCCCGCTCGATGGGTCGAAAACGATAGAGAAACTTGTTAATGAAAATCCGCTCGTGGTTTTCCAAGCGGGGCATCATGCTGGTGCCCTCGACCTGCACGGGCTGGTAGAGAAAAACAATGACAATAAAGGCCAAAAGCACGGATAAAATCAGGTCCCGCAACCAGTAGCGAGTCTCGAAAAACCATTTGCGAACAGTGCTCGTATCTGTCCCTTCTTCAGGTACCGGCAATTTGATGTGCTCCTGGACCCGTGGAAGCCTCGACTTATTTTTATACCATAAAGTCGCCGCAGCATACTAGGGCAGACGCGTTCCCAACCTTGCTTTTCCCCAGGCGTTTGTGTACAAACACAAGGGGAGTTCGGTTTCACAATTAAAGTTCGGAATCAAAGGGGCATGGAGGTGTGGACGCGCTCGCACATTCCGCTGGTGAAATTGGCGGCATGCGTGATGCTCGGCACGTGCATCTGCTTGGACACCACTCCCCTGCTGGCACAAACTCTTGTGCCTGGTCCCCCACCAATCCCCACTGAGATACTACCCGTAGACACAGCCCACCGCGGGCGCTGGAATTTCGGCGCGCAGGTGGGATACTCCATGGAATACGGTTTCGATTGGCACGAAGTCTCGCACATCCAGATGCTCATCGCCCAGCCCCAGATTGGCTTTATCGCCCATGATTTCCAGCGCTCAAGGGTGCGCCGATTTGAGATCATCGATGAGGGGATACTTGGCGGCACCGTTCATCCCGGGGCCTACGTGCTGGGTGATGCTGTAATCTTCCGCGTTTCAGGAAGGGAGCATGGCCGATGGGTCCCTTTCCTTGATGCCGGTGCCGGGGCGCAGCGCACTTCGTTGTTCAAGGTTGCTCCGGAAGTAAACGGATTCACCCAGTTTACGCCGCAGGGAGGGTTCGGCTTTGAGTACTTCGTGCGGCCGCAGCGCGCGATGGTGTTCGAATGGCGAACCATCCACATGTCCAACGCCAACCTCCAGCTTCCCAACATGGGCTTTAACAGCAGCATGATTACGATTGGCTTCCGGTGGATGCGACGGCCGCGCTAATTTTGGATTTTCGATTTCGGATTCAAAGGCTACCCAATCCAAGCATGGCAGGCCCCCCGCATAATTTGATGGCAAATCGAGCCCTTCCGATGGAGGGGAGACGTAAAACAAGGTGGTCTCTAATCCAAAATCCAAAATCACCCAAAGATGTCTTTGACTTTCTCAGCGGCGCGACGTTCCAAAGGGTGATTTTCAACTTTGACAAAGGGGGCGAGAACCTCCAGCCAGCGCTTATGGTCGCGCGACAGGCGGGTGGGAGTAACCACGAAGACGGAGATGTAAAGGTCACCGTGGCCGCGGCCTTCCAGGCTCGGCATCCCAAAACCGCGCTGGCGAAAGACCGAGCCGCTTTGCGTGCCTTCGGGAATGTGCAGGGTCCACTCGCCGCGGAGGGACGGCACAACAACATCCGCGCCCAGCGAGGCTTGGGAAATCGAAATGGGAATGGTGTAGTAAAGGTCGTTGCCGCGGCGCTCAAAGAAGTCGTGCTCTTTGATTTTCAGAATGACATACAGATCGCCGGGGGCGCTGCCCCGCGTGGACACGCCACCTTCGCCCGACACCCGCAGGCGCGTGCCGTCATCAACGCCGGGCGGAATCTTAAGGCTCAGCACCCTCTCCGTATTCGTGCGCCCCTCACCTTTGCATTGGGGACACGCATCGCGAATCACCTTGCCAAGTCCCTGGCATTGTGGGCAGGTACGCGTCACGGTGAAGAAGCCCTGCTGGTGCCGAAGTTGGCCGCGTCCGCCGCAGGTGGGGCAACTCGTCGCTTTGCTTCCCGGCTTGGCGCCTGATCCGTCGCAAGTCGCACACGCTTCCCAGCGCGGAATCTTGATTTTGGTTTCCATGCCGGCGGCGGCTTCTTCCAGGCTGATTTCCAGGTCGTAGCGCAGATCAACTCCGCCAGCGCTGCGGCCTCGTCCGCGACCCGACCGCCCAAAAACGTCCCCAAAACCAAACAAGTCGCCGAAGATGTCTTCAAAATCAGAAAAGATGGTGGAATTGAAATCAGAAGCGCCCGCCCCGCCACTCACACCGGCGTGCCCAAAGCGGTCGTAGGCCGCGCGTTTTTGGGCGTCGGCCAGCACGCTGTAGGCTTCGGTCAATTCTTTGAACTTCTCGCCCGCTGCTTCCGGGTTGTCAGGATTGCGGTCGGGGTGGTGCTGCATGGCGAGGCGGCGGTAGGCGCTCTTAATCTCCTGGTCGGAGGCTTCCCGCCCTACGCCCAGAACCTCGTAATAATCACGTTTCTGCTTCAATCCTTAACCTCAAGTCGGGCAGATATTTTACTTAACGCCGTGCGCGGCTGCGCGCCGCCATCAGCTTGCACACGCGTACCTCGGATTCTTGTTCCTTTGCTGTTGGCTCCGGCAGGCGCTGCATGGGCGCGGAGGCAGTTTATCCCCGCCATCCTGGCGGCTTAATGCCGGTTCCGAGCCGGCACACCGCTGAACCTGCGGCAGCAGCGGTCACCGGGCCACCTTGACAATCGCGGGCCGCAGGAGCTTGCTTTTCAACATGTAGCCCCGCTGCAACTCTTCCACAATCTCATTTTCAGAATGGTTTGGATCATCCACGGTTTCCACCGCCTGATGCAAATGAGGATCAAACATCTGGCCTGCGGTCTCGATGGGCGTCACCCCTGCCCGCGTCAAGACCTCGCGAAGCTCGCGGTAAATCAGTTCCAGCCCCTGATAGAAACCCGCCGGCACGCTTTCGTCACGATGCTGAAGGGCGCGATCAAAACCGTCGAGAGTGGGCAGCAACGAGCGAATCAGATCCCCCGCTGCATACTGGCGCAGATCCTCTTTCTCCTTCTGCGTCCGCTTGCGGAAGTTATCCATCTCGGCCTGCTTGCGCAGCAGGCGGTCGTATAGGTCTTTGTTCTCGGCCAGCGCCTTTTCAAGAGCTTCCGCCAACCCCGGCGGCGTTGGGGCCGCGGGGACAGGCTCCCCGCCTTGGGGAGCTGCGGAATCGTTCTCTCCGCCCTCGCCGGGCTGGGAAGTCATGGTCATGTCTCTTTCCTCATCCATAAGTTATACACCATCGGAATGGCGGCACGCGCGGCCCCGGACCCCTGCCGATCAACCGGCGGCTGCCAAAATCAAAATTCAATTGAGGCTGAGCAGTCTGCTACACAAATGGGCCACATAATCGACGGTGCTGATGGCGCGGTCGTATTCCATGCGCGTGGGTCCCACCACCCCCAGGGCGCCAACGGCGCGATTGCGGTAATGCAGCGGAGCCACTACCAGCGTGCAATTGTGCATCTGCTTCTCGGCGTTTTCCCGCCCAATGAGAATGCGTACCCCTGCTTCCGGGATTTGCAGGCAGGCGGCCAAAATCCGCGCCAGCTTGCCCTTTTCCTCCAGAGTCTTTACCAGTTGCTTGATCTTCTGCACGTCTTCATATTCCGGGCTTTCCAGGATCTTGGCGGTGCCGTCCACAAAGAGCAGGTCCGCCTCCTCCTCCGAAAGAGCGCCCCACATGAAGAGCGTGGCGACGTTTTTCAGCAGGCGGTCACAGAGGATTTTGTCCTGCTCCATCCGCTTGAAAACTTCCAGGCGAATGGTGCCCAGCGACCAGCCGTGAAACTCGGCGTTAAGGAAGTCCGCCGACTGGTCAAGCTCCTGCTGGGTGAACTCATCATCCAGGTGAACCACACGGTTTTCCACCAAATCGGGCTTGGAAACAATCACCACCAGCACGCGGTGATCGGGCAGGTTCACGAACTTGATGTGCTCCAGCAACTTCTCTTCGAGCGCCGGCGCCAACACCAGGCCCACATTGCGGGAAACTTCCGAAAGCATCCGGGAAGCCTTGGCCATCAAGCGCTCCAGCCGGTCGCCATCAGCGCTCAATCCCTGGTCGATGTACCTCTCGGTGGCGGGTGACAGCCGCGCGCCTGAAACCATGCGGTCAACATAGAAGCGATAGGCCTTTTCCGTGGGAATCCTTCCGGCTGACACATGCGGTTGCATCAGGAAGCCGCATTCTTCCAGCTCCACAAGGATTGACCGGATCGTTGCCGAGCTGAGCTGTTCCGGCAACTTGGCCGCCAATGCCTTGGACCCAACCGGGCAGCCGCTGGCAATAAACTGGCGGACCAATGCCACCAGAATTTCCCGGTCACGAATTGAGAGTTCAACCTGCCACTTCATCTTGGTCCTAACTGACAAGATATCAGACAATTAGAGGCTGCTGCGCCATCTATTTATTGTACTGTTGGCGGTCCGGGGTGTCAAGATTCCGGACAGGCGAGGTGCGCGCCAAAAAGAGTCAACTCGAAGAACGCCTTTTGATCACTGTGGACTGTCCTTGCCACGGGTACGCGTGGGCGGTAGCTCGGGTGCCCCACCAGTTGCTGACGGGGGTATTCCGTCCATGCTGCCTGGTTGGCTGCCACTATTGCCAAGAATGTCCATAAAGTCTGCCATTTTTTCAGCAAAGTCCGATTCCCAGCGTTATTTCTTGCTATTTTGCCCTGAATCTGACGCTGGTGGATGCGGAAAGCTGCTTATCATTGGAGCAAGTCGTGTATTATCAACGGCATACCTTGAATTCACGGAAAATAATGATAACTGACTTGTTTTCAGGCACATCACGTGTTCGTCGAGATCCAATAATTGTGTCTACCCTTGTTTTCAACAACATTCCGGCTTCGAACGTCGTAAAAAAGAATTCTTTCTTTCCCGTCGTCCCGGCGCGGAACAATATGTCTGTAGCAGGGTGCATTCGAATCTTCATTCCGTCCCCGAGCACGAGCAAATGATATCGTTGGGGGTGGTGCAAGAATATGGATGGCAGGTTTACGTCGACCCATGACGCCCTTCTTTCCCGTCCCCATTGTAGCCGACAATGATGGCCTTGGCAAGGAGCAATAATCGCAGTCGGGAGGCTACGATGCATTAGTGCCCCGTCAAGCGCGCTGGGGCCGCGTTTGGCTCCTGACTTACAATGAGTCCCGTGTTCCCCAGCTTCCGGTACTTCATGTTTCATCCTCATTGTGCCAAAGACGAGCCACAGTGATTTGGATGTATTGAACTTACAGGTGGTTCCGCGGGTTGATAAGGAGGCCACCACAGTGGGCACGGAGGCCCCGGAGAACAGACAGAAGAAAACACCCTGGATCAATGAACAATGAATTGTTGCCCTTGCCAATCCCGGTCGAAGGGTTTTGCTCTGTGGTCTCTGTGCACTCTGTGGTGTGACCTTCTTATCGACGGCATTGAGTCCTTTTGATGGCGGACAGCCTACTGCCCCAACTGCTTGCGATACAGATTCATAATGGCCTGATCCGGGAACGGCCGGGGCTGCATCTGGTCGCCGATTTCAAGATACTGGGGCTGTTTGGGCGTCCAGGCGGGCCACTGAGGCGAGGACTGCTCCGTGTTAGGGTTAAAGGTCTTCACGAAGGCGGCAAGGCGCTGCATCATTTCGCCGGAGAGCTTTTCATCGTCGACATCGTATTTCCCCTGTCCGATTACATCTCCGGCTTTCACAAAACCTCGAAAATATACGCCATCCGCACCGTGCAGTGTGCCCAGCGCTCCCGGCGGCACGCGAACAAACCGTTCCACGTACACCGGTTCACCGGCGGCCGACTCAAAATCGGCGGTGCGAATGCTTCCATACAGAAACATGGAGTCGGTAATGGTGCGCGTAATGGAAGCGCGAATCTCGTCCGGTGCGGTTCCGGGGTACATCACAAACATCTTCATGCTGATGGCGGGATAGTATTTCCGCAGATAATCCTTGTATCCCTCGACGGACAGATCCGGCATTTTGCGCGTAAAGCTTAATCCCTCGTCTTTGCAGGTGGTGATAATGCAGGCGACGTGGTTGAAGCGGCCGGAGGCAAACATCTGATGCAACTCAGCCGGCATCACGTATCCGTCGGTAAAGGCCCACCACGGATGATCGTGCGCGATGGGCAAGTGGATGTGGCTTTCCGGCTTCAGCCCGATTCTGCCCTGCCCCCCTTCCCCGTACAACTCATCGGTGACGTGGGATGCGCGCAGCATGATGTCCGCCGTGCTGAGGGCGCGTAATGCCTCGATATGCGGTCCGATTTGGAGTCCCACCTCCTCCATCGGAGTCAACCCGTGGAGAGTCTTGGTAAGCCCGGGATCAGGCAGGAAGAGGCGGCTGGCACTATCGAGCAGCGCCCCCTGGAAAAGGCCCTTTGCCAGGGGAGAAGCGATGAGGTATCCAATGCTCGTGCCGCCAGCCGAACCGCCGCCAATCGTGACCTTTTCCGGGTCACCCCCGAAGGCCGCGATGTTGTTCTGCACCCAGTGCAGGGCGGCGATCTGATCCATCAGTCCGTAATTCCCGGAAGCATGGTGGGGAGACTCGCGCGTCAGGTCCGGGTGTGCCATGAATCCGAGCATTCCAAGCCGGTAATTGATGGATACAACTACAAGACCCAACTTTGCCAGAGGCTGGCCATCCATGCGGCCCGACCCGCCCCCAAATCCCCCGCCGTGAATCCAGAAGAATACGGGCCGCTTTTCGCCCTGTTGTGCTCCTGACCAGATGTTGAGGCTCAGGCAATCCTCATTCATTTCCGGCTTTAACTGGGCAGGATTGCCCTGGGGGCACATCGGGCCAAATTCCAAAGCATGGCGGATTCCCTGCCACGGCGCGGCCGGCTGTGGCGCCTTCCATCGCAGATCTCCCACGGGAGGCTGAGCATAGGGAATGCCCTTCCAGACGTGAATGTCTCTCCCCGAACCGGCAACCAGCCCGGCTTCTGTCTTTACCACCACCTGCACTTGCGCCAGTGCGGCCTGGACGGTAAGTAAAGTCACAATTGCGACAGCCTGAAAGACTCTGGTTCTCATTTATTCACCTGTGCCAACGCCTGCTCGTAATTCTGCTTGAATTGCGCGATCTTTGGGTCAAGCATATAGGCGGCGCGGTATTCTTCGATGGCTCCCCGCAAATCGCCCTTCTTCTCCAATGCGCAGCCCAAGCCATTGTGGGCATAGCAGTTATTGGGGTCCAAGCGCAGCGCTTCGCGTTGTTCCGCAATGTCTCCATCCCAGTCACGCTTGTTCCCCAGGGCGATGCCGAGGTCAATGTGGGCATTGACGAGATTCGGGTTCAAGCGCAGAGCCTCGCGATATTCCGCGATTTCACTATCCCAGTAACCCTTGATCCCGAGTTCGACGCCGAGGCTGACGTGCGCCGAAGCATTATTGGGGTCTAGGCGCAACACTTCGCGGTACTCCGCTATCGCGCCATCTCTGTCGCCTTTGTTCCCGAGTGCGTTGCCGAGGTTGATGTGCGCCGTTTCATTATTGGGGTTTAGGCGCAAAACTTCACGGTACTCCTCTATCGCGCCATCTCTGTCGCCCTTGTTTCCGAGTGCGTGGCCGAGGTTGATGTGCGCCGTTTCATTATCGGGGTCCAAGCGCAGTGCCTCGCGTTCTTCCGCGATTTCTCCATCCGAGTCACCCTTCTTCCCGAGCGCAAAAGCCAGGCTGGCATGTCCCCAGTTGTCTTGGGGATTCATCGCCACAAAAGCGCGGAACAGGGCGACGTCCTCATCGAACTTTCCCTGGGTTTCCAGGGCTTCCGACAACGCGAAGCGCACCACCTTATTGTTTGGGTCTTTCTTCAGCCGGGCGGAGTAGTCCTCCTCCACAAGCTGGGCATGGCTTTTCAGCGCGTCCGGATCGGCAGGGTAGACCTTGGCCGCGCGTAGGGCACTTAGGACCTTCGGCTGTGCCCCCAACGTTTGAAAGTCGTCAAGTAATAGGGCGTCCGGCGGGAACGCGATTCCGCGCTGCCGGATGATCATGGTGATGCGAGCAGGCGCCACGTTGCTGATGAGGAGGTCAAAGACCTGAAACTCATCGAGCGGTAGGTTTGCGGCAGCCGCAGGCGCTGCGGCAATTGCCGGCGTCGGCACAGGGGTGCGCGCTTTTGCCTCTTGCAGGGCTTTGATGAATACCTCGCGAGCCCCGGCGTTTTTGAGTGCGTCCAGAAAATCCCCAGTGGGCACGAAGTTGATGCCGCGCTCGCGAATTGCACGCGCACCCGTCTCATCGCCAAGCTGGTTGCGTACTAAACCTCGCACTTGTTCCTGCGTCAAAGGTTTTTGCTGCGCCCAAAGCGGTACGGCAGAGGCCAACACCAGCGCCAACAGCGTAAGGCGCAGGATATTTTCAGATTTCATTTTCTCCTCACGAAGCTCCCGACTAACTCAATCTCCAGCTTGGTAACCGATGCGGGCGGGAACGACCATAAGAAGTAAGGGCCCGAAGTGGCGGTTGACCCGGTTTTGGGACCACGGCCTGGGGAAAGTCAAAATCATTATGCGCGTGAATGCCAGATCCGGCAAGCATGGTAACTTGCGTGAATTTTGCCTCGCCCTCCGCTGGCTCTCATTTATTCACCTGTGCCAATACGCGCTCGTAATTCTGTTTGAACTGCGCGTTCTTGGGGTCAAGCGTATAGGCGGCGCGATATTCTTCGATGGCTCCCCGCAGGTCGCCCTTCTTCTCCAGTGCGAAACCCAAGCCATTGTGGGCATAGCCGTTATTAGAGTTCAGGCGCACCGCTTCGCGTTCTTCCGCAATCTCTCCATCCCAGTCACCCTTGTTCCCAAGTGAGATGCCGAGGTCGGTGTGCGCATCGGCAAGATTTGGGTCCAGGCGCAGCGCCTCGCGATATTCTGCGATGGCGCCGTCCGCATCGGACTTATTTGTAAGTGCGACGCCGATGCTGACGTGAGCCTCCGCGAGACTGGGATTCAGGCTTAGCGCGGTGCGTGCTTCGGCGATCTGGCCATCCCAATCACCCTTGTTCCCGAGCGCGACGCCGAGGTCGAGGTGTGCTTCGGCAGCTTTCGGGTTCAAGCGCACCGCTTCGCGTAGTTCCACGATTTCTCCATTCCAGTCCCCTTTGTTTCCCAGCGCGACGCCCAGGTCAATGTGGGCATTGACGAGATTCGGGTCCAGGCGCAACGCCTCGCGGTACTCCGCGATCGCGCCATCGATGTCCCGTTTGTTAGCCAGGGCGTCACCAAGGTTGAAGTGCGCTATCTCACTGCTGGGGTTCAGGCGTATCGATTCGCGTTCTTCCGCAATCTCTCCGTCCCAGTCGTGCTTTTGCCCCAGCGCGACACCAAGGTTCCCGTGCACCATCTCATTATTGGGGTTCAAGCGCAGTGACTCGTGGTATTCCGCGATCGCCGCGTCAGGGTCACCCTTGCCTGCCAGCGCATTGGCGAGGCTGTAATGCCCCAGGTCACTGGCGGGATTAAGGCGAAGGGCCTCCCGCGCTTCCACCAGTGCTTCGTCCCACTTCCTCTGGCCGTTTAGAGCGCGGGAAAGGACAACATGGAAGTCGGCATTCTGAGGATCCAAACCGACCGCGGCACGATACTCCACCTCGGCGTCGGGGTACTGTTTCTTCTGGAAGAATTCCGCACCCTTGGCCGCATGTTGACGCACCTCGGCCTGGTTCGCCTGGGCCGCGGGATCAACGGTCACGGGCTTCATCACCTTGGCGGCCTTCAGTGAATCGATTAATTCATCGTTACCGCCGCCGAGACGGATTTCCTCGAGATAATCGTCCTTCACATCAAAGTCGATGCCGTGCTCTTCCACCAGCATCGCCACACGGTGATTCGGCACCCCACCCGCCAGCAGCCCGAGGATTTGAACTTGATGGAGTGGCTTCTTCGCGCTTGCGGACTCAGTCGGCGCAGCGGCGCGGAGCGCCTTGAGAAATGCCTCGCCCGCACCTGCGGCTTTAAGGCTTTGGAGAAAATCCTCCGCTGGCGTGAAGTCAATCCCCCGCGCCGCGATCAGCTTCGCGCCCGATTCGTCCCCCAGCCCGTTGCGCACTAGGCCTTGCACCTGGTTCCGGGACAAAGGGTTTTGCTGCGCCCAAATCGGCGAGGCAAAAAGCACTCCCATCCCCAATATGAATAACGTCAGCGTTTTCCGGAATCTCATATCGACCTCGCGAGTGATGTCCCCCCGATGGGCGAGAAAAGCCGCGGACCTACGGTACAGGTCTGCACTACACTTAATTCAGGCCAATTCGATTTCAAGCTTGGTCACGGACGCAGGCTTGAACGTCCAAGAAAAGCGCGAGCCCGATGCGGTGGCCGGCGCGGTCCTGGGCACCACTGCATTAGGATGGTCGAAATCATTGTGCGCGTGAATGTCTGCCTCGGCGAGTTCGGTAACCCGGGCGGACTTTGCCTCGCCACCGCGCAGTGAAATTTCCACCGTGCGTGGATCGCTCGCATGGGAATTCACCACCGTAACCACCAGCGTTTTCCCGTGCAGCGAGGCCGACCCGGCAAGCCCCCAAAGAGTCTTTCCCTTTCCATAGGAAATGTCGGGAGCATCGCAAACCATGCGCAGCGAGCGGCCGCCCTGGTGCGATTTATACATATCAAAAACGTGGAAAATGGGAGTGGGGGCAAAGCGGTCTTCCATGGCCAG
>JARLGN010000067.1 GCA_031292775.1 Acidobacteriota bacterium
CCAATGATCGCTCCATCGCTCCAACCCACCACGGCGGCTTTGGGAATGTGCAGAGCATCCATCAGGGCCACCACATCAGACGCCATTAAGTGATAGGTGATCGGCGCGGCAGTGCGGGTACTTCGGCCATGGCCGCGGCTGTCAATGACGATGACCTCGAAGCGTTGGGCGAGCGTTGGAATCTGCAGGCCCCAATAATTCGAATTCGCCATCCCACCGTGCAAAAGGATGACGGGAGCCCCGTGACCAAATACCGCGTACCACAAGCGGATGCCATTCACTGGCGCGGTGCCGCTATGTAAAGGCGGGGGTAATGCTGGGGTGGGCGGCAAGCGCTTCCAAGGGTTCTGCGCAAGCGCGGGCAAAACCCGGGTGAGAACGACAAGCACAAAAGCAGCAAAGCGGAGAGATCGTATTGAGGCAGACGATCCTGGCATGAGCTAGCCCTTTGCAGGCAGCAGGCTGAGAATGGACTGGCTGGGGCGAGGGATCACATGGGCGGCTATGAGTTTCCCCAGGCCGTCCACCTTGGCTCTTCCGGCCTCGACAGCAGCATTCACCGCCGCCACATCGCCTTTGATCATCACCGTGATATAACCGCCGCCCAATTTTTCCCGGCCCAGAACCTCTACATTGGCTGCCTTGCAGGCGGTGTCGATGGCTTCAATAACCGCGGTGAAGCCTTGTGTCTCAATAAAACCGATGGCAAAATCAACCTGTTGGCTCACGTAATTCTCCTTTGTCATTCCCACCGCAGGGTTGTAAACGACGTTCTGTTCAATCAAGGGGTTAAATTCCGGACCGACCACATAGGCGGCTCTTGCTTCGACGTCGGCAGCAGAAATCAAATCACTGACGCATTCCACCCGTAGGGATTTGGCCAGCGCTACAGCCGCTTCCAGAGCCGCGCTCACATCCGCCAAGGGTCCGGTGATTCTCATACTAACCCCGTAGAGATCATTTAATTCTGCCTGGAGCAGACGGACAGAGCCTGCCTTTTCCATGGCATCCAAAATGACCATGGATGGCGACCAGCCGTGGACTTCAACCAGACCCAACGCTTCTCTCAAAAGGCCCCCTGTTTCCGTAACTTCTCAAC
Organism: Acidobacteriota bacterium; assembly: GCA_031292775.1. Taxonomy (GTDB): domain Bacteria; phylum Acidobacteriota; class Terriglobia; order UBA7540; family UBA7540; genus Bog-366. The sequence continues at coordinate 1,100 of JARLGN010000067.1, forward strand.
AACTTCCTGGGCAATCTGGGCAATCTTATCGCGACTCATGTTGCCAGAACGCGGCGCACATCCTCCCGGCGGCGGTTCTACAACTCCGAAATCCGACATGATACATTGCAGAACATGTTGGAGCGCTGTTTGGTCTATGCGCTGAATTTCACTGAGCGGCTGCCGACTCCTGCCCAAATTGAAGCCGCGCAAATTGATGGCAGCGCGAAAGCCTTCCGGGAAGTCGGCGGATAACAACATGGCGTCAAACAATTCCAGCAAACGGAACTGGAGTTTCATGGCCTGGTCCCACTGGCCAACCCGCGTCAGATCGTAAACCTGGCGAGTCAATTCCGGAACAACGCCGCTGGTGGCATTCGTCCCGCCGTTGCACCCTACCATCAACATGGGAACCAATACTGCCTCCCACCCTGTCAGGAAAACAAAATCCGGCCGGGTAGGTTTAACAGCCGACATCATGCGCATCATGAACGCCAAGTCCCCCGAAGAGTCCTTGATTCCGATAATCCTTGGGAACGCGCTCAAGCGTTTGATGGTGGGCACGTCAATGGGACTGGCGAACATCGGAATGTTGTAGAGAGTCACATCAATGGGAGAATTCAGCGCGATTTCGCGGAAGTAGGCAAAGACTGATTCCGGGCTCAGCCGGTAGTAAAACGGGGAGACAATTGCCACGGCCCGGGCCCCGAACTGTGCATATTTTTCGCAGGCGCTCAGGGTCTCCTTGACATTGGCCTCCGCGGCCCCCGCTAGAATCGGCACTCTACCCTTGGTCTGATCACAGAAGATCTCAATGATCCGGCGCCGCTCCTCTGCCGTGAAACGGGTGAATTCGCCTGTCGAACCGTTGGGGTACAGGCCGTGTACGCCGCGCTCAATCAGCCAATCGATATACCGCCGGAGTTCCGCTTCATTAATTTCGCCGCTCTGGTCCAGGGGAACCATCGTGGGGGTGAAGATACCTTCCAACTTTTCATTCATAATTGCGCCCTCAAGACTCGGCACATATTACACCCGCTACTGACTGCGTTTAGCCCAGTTTGGCATGGCGCGTGAAATCCTTGCTCCCGCCGCCAAACCGCCGGGCACGTTGATTTCAGAAGAAGACTCGCAGAAATTCAACGACTAATCCCTCGTTTTCGTTCGCATCATGGGTAAGCTTGCTGCCGCCACGGCCTGGCCCACGCGGCGGGTTGATTCATCGGGCAGGTGCAGAGCCACCTTCGCCGCGACCTGCGGGAATTCCGCCTTCAGCACTTCCACGGCGCGCTGCAGGATAATGTTGCCGCCCTCGCCGGAAGTAACGCGGCCGAGGATCAGCACGTGCCGCAATTCGTAGAAGTCGGCGTAATGCGCCACGCCGTATCCCACGTAATAGCCGATGGTTTCAAAGATCAACCGGGCGCGTTCGTCGCCTTGGTGGAGCAGTTCCTGCACCGACTTAAGCTTTTCAGCCGGACCCAGCTTGGGGTCGAGCGTGATGCCTGCCACGGGCGCCAGCCTGAATACGGCCTGCTGCGAGAAGTAATTCGCTCCCACGCCGCGGTCTCCCGACCATTCGTCCACGGGAGCCAGCGGGTCCATGTCAACCGGGCAGAAAGCCAGTTCATTCAGCCAGGTGGTAAGTTCGCCCGTAGGCGTCACGTATCCGCCCGCCTCACTGGAGCCCAAGGCCATGCCCAGCACCCCGGCGTCATTCAGAGACAGAGCGCCGGCCAGCGCCGTCACCTCGCCATCGTTCACAACATCAAACGGAATTCCGCCCCATTCCTTTTGCAGATCGAAGAAGAGATTGCGAGTCTGAGTGTCAAACAACGGTTTGGGGACTCCACGGTACAGCGAGCCCACGCGCGGCCGGTTATTGATGTACACGCCCGCCGCACTGCCGCCCACAGCGTCGACATGTGGCAGGTGCTGCGCGGCCGTTTTCAAGGCGGCGTTGATCTGGTCGAAGTGATAGCGGGGGTCGGTGGCGTTTCTCGGATCCCAAACCACCTCCTCCGTGTATACGGCATTGCCATCCTTGACTGCGGCAACCTTTCGATCGCTTGCGCCCAGGTCGAAACCAATGCGGCAGCCTTCCAGGTGGCCACCCAGGCGGACGGTGCCCTCACTGGGCGCAGGGACCTTCCCGGCCTCCGTGATTTCCACCGTGAAGGGATGCTCGTAGACGTTTGCCATGAATTCCGCGTCAAACGCCCGTGGCCCTCCCTTTGAATAGACCCTTCGGATGTGCTCGCCCACACTCGGCGGGCCTCCCACGATGACGCGCCAACCGCCCTTTTGCCAAAGCAGCATTTTCACCACGCGCTCGGCATAAGGAAGATTCACACTGGCGGAGTCCGAACCTTCGTCCAGGCACTGCGTCCGGTAAACGGAAACGGATTGGTCCCCGCGCTCGATGCCGATCACGAGAGGGACTCCACTTCCCGAGTTCTTTATAAAATCACAAAAATTGCGATTAACCAGCGCCGATGGAGTGAATGATCTGTGCAGCGACGAAACGAATTGAGGTTTTGAATGCTGTAAAAGCGCGTTTATATCCAACTCTTCCCCCGGGAATTCAAAGAAACTAATCGAATGCAAGAATCCAGACTCTGATGATAAGTGGGACACTGGCAAGGGTCAAGCCGACAAGTAGTCGTGTCATTGGAGATGGCCTCAATTAAGCGGGAGGCTTCACTTTTGCTTGCCGGAACAAGAATTTGCTGGCAATGTCGAATCTTCAAAGATCAAACGTCGTACTGATGGTAGAAACTGAGGAGCAACTCGGCGGGTTCTATCCGGAGGGCGAATCCTAATGCGAGAGCGCGCATCTTTTATCCAAGCACTCTGACGGCGTGAACACATCGCGAAACGAATCCAAAGGAGGATCTATGGACCCCGATTTTCACTACGTTGATAGCATGTTTAAGACCAACACCAGCTTGGTGACGAAAGCCATCGAGGGCATTCCCCCCGAACACTGGTCACTCAAGCCCGGTGATTCCTCGAACCACCTACTGTGGGTTATCGGGCACCTGGTTTGGTGCCGGGGGAACATTCTCAAAACGCTGGGCTCCGAGGGGGCGCTTCCCTGGGGTCCGCTGTTCGCTCGCGGGGCCAAGCTTGCGGATATTCACGAATACCCGCAGGTTGAAGAGGTCCGAAAGGGTTGGAGTGACGTGTCCGACCGGCTCGCCGCCTGTCTTGCCGACGTCCCGGCAGAGGTTCTGGCGAAACCGCACGACAAGCCCACCTTCGACGGCAAGGTCGGCGGTTTCATCGCTTTCCTGGCGTTTCATGAAGCCTATCACGCCGGCCAGGTCAGTTACCTCAGAAAATGGCTCGGACACGGGCAACTGACGGGTTGAAAGAGATTTTGAATTTTCGAATAACATAGCTTCGCTTACGGCGGGCTAATCCACCTTGCACAGAGGGAGGCAAAACCATGAGGAAGATGAAAGTTCTCATTATGTTGGCTGTTTTGGCTGGTTTGGCGCTAGCTCGACCGCATACGCTGGCGGGACAACCGGAATCGGGCAGCGCCGCTTTCGACAAGCTTAAATCCCTGGTGGGCGAGTGGGAAGGCAGCATGAAAGAAGGCGGGAAGGAACTCCCCGCCACCACGTCGTTCCGCCTGGTTTCCGACAACTCGGTCCTGATGAATGTGCTCGGCGCCGGCACGCGGTATGAGATGGTTACGATGATTCACATGGACAGGAGCGATCTGATGGCCACCCATTACTGCGCCGGCCATAACCAGCCGCGCTTCCGCTACGTATCGTCCTCCGATCCGAATGTGGTGGCACTCGAGTTCAAAGACGCGACGAACCTCGCAACTCCCACGTCTCCCCACATGGTCGGGGTGAAGTTCACCCTGCTTGATTCGAGCCACCACATTGAGGACTGGACGTACCTTGACAATGGTCAGACCAGCACAAGCAGGTTCGACTTCCACCGGAAAAAGTGAAACCTGAGTCGGTAGGGCGAGGATTTATCCTGCTGTTGTATCCTCGAGACCCGGCTTCTGCCTTTCAGGCGACGAAGCGACGAGAATTGTACAGACAGTCAAGAGATAGATAGCCGAAACCGTGCAGGGGAGCACGGTGAAGCGCGAGGAAGGGCACCAGTTCCACAGTACAAAGCAGGCAACGGCTCGCACCACAGCATGCGTGGTATAGATTGCTGTGCGTGCATACAACCAACCGATGACCGGCCAGTGAATGGACATACCGATGGCCAGCACAAGCGGGACGAGTTGAGGGTAGGTCCAGTATGCCGATATGGCAATCGGCCAGAAGAGCAACATGGAGGCGAAGGTCGGGAAGAGGACATCCATGGCCGCTGTCTTGTCGTGCATGAAGTCAACCTTGAAAAGTCGGGCGAAGAGCAGGGCGAGCGGAAAGAGCGCTCCACTTGTTACGAAGGCGAGGAATATCCACAAGTTGCGGGAATGCAGGAAATACCCCATCGCGCCCAGGATGGCCCACCATGTTGCACCGGCAAGAGGAATTGGGTACCCGCCTCTAAGCCGGAAGAATGTTGCCTCGCGCTCGGCGAAGAGCATCTTCTTCAATTCCACGGAATCGATCATGGAACAATTCTCGCAAGAAAGCTCTTCCATGACAACGACAGATCACCTGGACATATAACGTTCCGGGTGCTGACTTTGCATCACAAAGTACTTGACAAGAGTTTTGGACATTTGGTATAAACACCCGCATGCCTTGTGCCGGACCCATTCGTTCTCGCCGCCTTCGACCTGTGCCCCAGCAGGCCCATGCCATTGACGACCTGCGCTTCATCCGCGAAACCATGGAGAACGCCGCATCCTTCACGGCGGTTCCGGGATGGGGTGGCATAGCGATGGGGATGACAGCGGTGGCCGCGGCGTTCGCGGCTCCCCGTCCGTCAAGCGCCACGCCGTGGATGATTGTCTGGCTGGCTGCTTCCCTGTGCGCATTTGCCTTGGGCGCCCTGGGCATTTATTGGAAAGCCCGGCGCGCGGGCACGCCTGTTCTCAACCGGCCCGGACGCAAATTCCTGCTTAGCCTGTTTCCTCCCCTGTCGGCGGGAGCGGTGATTTCCTTCGCGATTTACGGCACGGGAATGACGAACCTTCTGCCCACCGTTTGGCTGCTCCTTTATGGTATCGGCATAATTTCCGCAGGAAGCTTTTCCGTCCGTATAGTTCCCCTTATGGGCTTGTGCTTCATGCTTGCAGGTGTCGCGGCGTTGTTTTGCCCGCCCGCCTGGGGCAATGTGGTAATGGCCGCGGGGTTCGGGGGACTGCACATTCTGTTCGGAACGATCATTGCATGGAGGTACGGTGGCTAGATCCAGTCCTCTTAGCGGGCATCGTCCGCTGGAAAAACGAAGAACCGGTCGCGCTGCTCAAACGGAGCGTGCCTATGTGCCGGCGGCTGCCGCGGCGGACCTTGACCGCCTGATTCACGAGCGCATGCGCCTGGGAATCGTCAGCGCCCTGGCGGCAAATGAATCGCTCAGCTTCAGCGATCTGAAGAAACTGCTCGCCACCACCGACGGCAACCTGAGCGTCCACGCGCGCAAGCTTGAAGATGCGCAATACATTGAGTGCGAGAAATATTTTGAGGGCCGGCTGCCCAAAACAGTTTACCGGCTCACCACGGCCGGGCGGCGAGCGCTGGAACATTACCTGGATCAAATGGAATCGCTGATCCATTCCATGCGCGGACACTAGCCGGCGGGACAAAATTTTTTGTCCTTGTACTTTGCAATGCAAAGTACATTGCAAATCCATGAAGGCGTCAACCGTCTTCCACCCGGAGGTCGGCTGGAATTCAATGCCCTCGCCCCTTTGGGGGAGAGGGTGGCCCGCAACCGGCGCTCTCATCAGCCGGGGCGGGGCGGGTGAGGGGGTCAGTACCTTAGGGCCTGGTCCCGACCTCATTCGACGCGCAGATCGAAAGTCCTGCAGGAGCACACAATGACCAACGGCAATGGAAACCATTCAGCAACTTCCCATCAATCCGGCCTGCATGTGGCCATCATTATGGACGGCAGCGGGCGCTGGGCCACGGCTCGCGGATTGCCGCGCGCGGCGGGCCACCGGGCCGGACGAGCCGCGGTTCGGCGCGCAGTGGCGACGGCCCTGGAGTGTGGAATTGGCGTACTGACCCTTTTCACCTTCTCCACTGACAACTGGGGCCGGCCGGAAAGCGAGATCTCCGAACTGATGGGCACCTTTGAAGACTTCTTCAGCCTTGATGCGCCGGTGCTCGCGGGTCGGGGTGCTCGCGTCACCGTGATTGGGCGGCGCGACCGTCTTCCGGCTTCCCTGCAGGACGCAATTGAGAACGCTGAGGCGGCCAGCCGGGCGGCGGGAAAATTGCATGTTCGCTTCGCCATCGATTATTCCGGCCGGGATGCAATCCTGAATGCCGCACGCCGGTTGCAACAAACCAATGACGACACCGCCGAAACCTTTACGCTCCTGTTGGCGGAGGCGGAGCACGCGGGGGAGCCCGCACGTGATGTGGATCTGCTGATTCGCACGGGCGGCGAGCAGCGCCTGAGCAACTGTCCGCTGTGGGAGATTGCCTACGCCGAGTTGTATTTCACCCCGTGCCTGTGGCCCGACTTTGGCCCCGCCGAGCTTGACGCCGCCATGCAGGAATTTCATACCCGGCACCGGCGTTTCGGCGCCTTGCCTGCCATGGTCTAGCAGGATGACGAAGAAGGGTGTAGCGGCGGCTTTATGCCGCCATCGCTCGTGGAATTTATTGGCTAAATGGCGGGATAAACCCGCCGCTACAGGGAGCTGCACCACCGCCACCTCGTCACCAGCCTCTACAAGAAAGGAACTCTCCCCATGAATGACACAGCGAAATTTGAGATTTCAGCCATTGCCGCCGCATTAACCCTGGGTTTATTGGGCGATTTACTGTTGAGGAGCTTTCCCTGGGGATTGAACTTCGCGGTTTGGGTAGGCGCCCTGGCGGCGGCAATTGGCTTGCTGCGCCACGTCCGTCGCGAGGCATTTACCGAGGGCGGATACTGGCTCCTGTTGCTGATCGTGCTCTGTTCCCTGGCGTTCCTGTGGCGCGACTCTGATGCTTTGAATGCGCTCGATGTGCTGGCACTGCTTACCGCCCTGTCCCTCCTTATGTTGCGATGCCAGGGCCGCCAACTACAGGTTTCCAGCCTGATGCAATATGCTTTTGGCAGCATCATCGCGGGGTTCAACGCGGCGTTCGGCATGTTCCCCCTGCTGCTTGGGAAACGTGAGTGGAGGAGTTCCGTGGGGAGCAACCACTTCCGGCATGGCGTGGCGGTGCTGTGCGGTTTGGCTTTTTCACTGCCTCCCTTGTTGATTTTCGGCTCGCTATTCATGGGCGCGGACGCCGTCTTCAAGAATATCTTCATACATTTTCTGCGCGCTATCCCCAGCCACTTCCTGGTATTCGCCATCATTACTTTCTGCGTGGGGGGCTACCTGCGCGGCTTACTATTTGGAAAAGAGATGAACTGGGTCACCGGGAATTTCTCTTCTCCCCTATCGCTCGGGGTCATTGAAATGGCCATCGTGCTGGGGTTGATGGACCTTCTTTTCCTGGCTTTTGTGGTGGTGCAAATCCGGTATTTCTTCGGCGGTGCGGCGCTGGTTCATGGCACTACCGGGCTGACTTACGCGGAATATGCGCGCAGCGGCTTCTTTGAACTCCTCGCTGTGGCCGCACTGCTTCTTCCTTTCCTGCTTCTGGTTCATTGGCTGGTGCCGCGCGACAACACCAAGGCGCAGTCCTGGTTTCGCGGGCTGGCTGGGGCGCAGATCCTGCTTCTATTCGTCATCATGGTGTCGGCCTTTCAGCGGATGCGGCTGTACGAGGAGCAATACGGCCTCAGCGAGCAGCGCCTTTACCCGACGGCGTTTATGGCATGGCTTGCCGTTGTATTCGTTTGGTTCTGCCTGACGGTTTTACGAGGGCATCGCGAACGGTTTGCCTTTGGAGCCATGGTGGCGGGCTTCGTATTGGTGGCAGTCCTGCACGCAGTCAACCCCGACGCCCTGATTGCCCGCACCAACATGGCTCGCGCCCGCG
>JARLGN010000498.1 GCA_031292775.1 Acidobacteriota bacterium
CCGCTCTGTCAAACGAATTCCATTTTGGTAAAGACCCCCTCACCCCCCGCCTTGCGGTCCCCCCTCTCCCCCAAGGGGGCGAGGGGAAATGTATCCTTAGTTTCGATGTCGAATTCATGATGGCTGAGCGCGGTCCCGCGTGGTCCACTGGCTGCGTCTGCTATTTTGGACAGCAGCGAAAGACCGTAGCCCATGGCGCAAGCCGTGGGTAAACTGGCACCCCACCACGCGCGAGCCCCGCAAGGGGCGAAAGACATCGCGATTAGAATTAGCGGCGTATTCGTTTTTTTCATTGGTTGACGCACAGGGGTGGGGATGTAACGTCACCGCAACGATTGCTTCTTTCGCCCCTCTGGGGCTTGATGAATTGTTTGGCGAACCCTATACCCATAGCTGACGCTATGGGCTACGATCTTTCGCCCGTCGGTTGACGGGCTGGCTGCCAACGACGCTTATCCTAGCGCCTATGGAGGGTGGGGAGAGGGGGGGCAAGTCAGGCCCAATCACCTTTGGTGAACATTATTGGGGCTTGGGGGATATTTCCTTAGGACTCGGCAAATGGAAATGGCGCGGCCAGTCTGGGGGTCAACTTCGAGAAGTGCGGCGGAGAGGCGGACGTCGCCCTGGGCCACTTCAAAGCGCGCCGGTAATTGGTCCAGGAATTTCTTGATAACCGATTGCCGATCCATTCCGATTACGGATTCATACGGACCTGTCATGCCGAGGTCCGTCAGGTATGCGGTGCCTTGGGGAAGAACCGTTTCATCAGCCGTGGGAACATGCGTATGCGTCCCCAAGACTGCCGTCACACGCCCGTCGAGGTACCAACCCAGGGCTTGCTTTTCGGAGGTCGCTTCGGCGTGGAAGTCCACGACGCGAATCTTTACATCCTCCGGAATGCTGGCGAGAAGCGCGTCGGCCTTTCGAAAGGGGCAGTCGAGTGCCGGCATGAAGACGCGGCCTTGCAGGTTGATAACGGCATAGCCGATTCCACCCGGGGTCTTCCCGAGGAAGAGGCCGTGGCCCGGAGCGTCTGCGGGATAGTTGGCAGGCCGCAGCAAACGGCCGTTAACCTGGTCACGGAAATAAGAGTAGATCTCTTTCTTATCCCAAATGTGATTGCCTGAGGTTAAGACGGCAATGTCCAGATCGAGCAGTTCCTCCACCAGGGATGGGGTAATCCCAAAGCCGGCGGCAGCATTCTCTGCGTTGGCCAGGACCAGGTCGGGTTGTAGTTCTTCCCGGAGAATCGGAAGTATCTCTTTGACGATACGCCGGCCGGGTTGCCCTAAGATGTCGCCGATAAAAAGAATTCGCATAAGGAAAAGAGAGGTGTCAGGTGCCAGGTACCAGGTGTCAGGCTACAGGCGTTGGTGTTCGTGCCGGGGTGCTGTGAGTAGGTGAGGTGCCCTGACACCTGATACCTGGCACCTGACACCTTGTTTTAGACCGCGTCCTTCAAGATTTCGTCAAGCGCGTCTGTATATTCATCAACTTTCTTGTCCACGTGTTGCGTGACTTCTTCATACCGGGCCTTTATCTGGTGGTACTCATCCGCCACGTTGAGGGCTGCAAGCATCGCCACGCGCAAAGTATCCACCGTTCGGGTACGCTCCGCAATTGAGCGCATCTTTGTGTCCAGATACTTGGCGAGCTTCTGGATATACTCCTGGTTGAGGTCGCCCCGCATGAAATATTCCTGGTCATAGATGACAACTCGGATGCTTTGGGGTTCCTTTGGCACGATGGTTAGAAACCTCCTTGGACAGGTGTCAGGAGTCAGGAGAAGGGAGACTGGGAACGTGATACTGACTCCTGGCCTGTGACTACTTCCGCAACCCTTGGGTTTTGACCCCCTCACCCGTCCCGCCCCGGCTGATGAAAGCGCCGGTTGCGGTCCACCCTCTCCCCCAAGGGGGCGAGGGAAGCAAATTTAAATTACCTCTCCCCTCGCCCCTTTGGGGGAGAGGGGCCGGGGGTGAGGGGGTCGCAATGCTTGCCGACCGGTGACTAACAAAAGTCACAGACTATTCAATCCGGCCCCGCCGGTGGCTGGGCTGTCTCCTGATTTCCAACTCCGCACTGATTATCCCTCGGAGTCCGGACTTGTCAACACGTCAATCCGCTCCAGCAGTTTTTCGACGCGGGAGCGAACATCCTCGCGTTCTTTCCGCAATGCAATTAATTCCCGCTCCATTGCAGTGAGACCTTGGGCGCGCTCCTTGGTCTCCCCTTTGAGCTTTTCAATCTCTTGTGCAAGAGCACGCTTCTCCGTTTGTGTTTGCTTGAAAAGTTCTATCGCCTTCAATAGCTTTTGTTCCAGCCGTTCGAATTGCTCGTTTGGGTCAGTCACAGGCTCCTCTGTTATTGTCGATTTTTGATTGTCGATTGCCGATTACCGAATGTCGATTGGAAGCCGACAGGTTTCAGTGATCAGAAGTTGGTAAGAGCCTTTAACTGAACTGGAAGAAATGAAAAGTGAAGAACTTCCCTTGGTTCAATCGGCAATCGAAAATCGACAATCAGCAATTACTAGCTCCGCAGGTTGGCTCCCAGCTCTTGCAGCGCATTGAGTAACTTTTGGCTCAATCCGCCAACTTCGTCGCTGGTCAGGGTGTGGGATTGGCTTTGAAAAGTGACCCGCAACAAGAGGCTGTAGTGCCCGGCAGGAATTGTGCCACCGCGAAATCTGTCCACCGGGCGGAAGCCGCAAACCTCCTCCAATGCCAAGGCGGTGATCGCTGAAGAAAGGCGCCCAAAAGGTAACGCGTCTGGCACCACCAGCGAGAAGTCTCGTTCCACGGCGGGGAATTTGGAAATGGCCTGAAATTTCCGGGAGCGAAGTGAAAAATCGAGGAGGCGCTCAAAGTCGATTTCGGCAACCCAAACTTCCTGGCGCAACTTGTAATCATGGGCCAGATCACGGTGGATCAGGCCGAAAACCGCCAGATCGACACCCCGGGATGTCAGCCGTCCGCTGCGCCCTGGTTGGAAATAGGAGAAATCGGAGGGCACAAAAGCCAGCGCCGGCACCTCAAATGCCCCCAAGACAGCTTCCACGTCACCCTTCAAATCAAAGAAGTCGAGTGGCGCTTCACTGTCATAAACCGAAGCAGCCCTACGATGCCCTGTGGCGCCAAGGGTGAGCGTCCGCTGCTCTTGCGGCTTGCCACTGGCGTCCATGTTGTATGTTTTGCCCAGCTCAAAGAGCCTTACATCGTCCGCGCCGCGGTCAAGGTTCCAGCGAATTGCCCTGAGCATGCTGGGGACTGCCGAGGAGCGCATGGCGGAAGCATCCTGGCTCAGAGGGTTTGCGAGCACAACAGGGGTGGCAGCGGAGAAGCGCTCGCTCTCCGTCGGATCGACCATGGAGGGCGCGATGATTTCATGAAATCCCAATCCCACCAGCACGGATGAGGTGGTGATGACTTTGTCGCGGGCAGCGTCCCTTTCGACGCTTGGCAATGCGGGCCTTACCCGCGAGGGCAAGTGGTCATAGCCGATGTGGCGCGCGACTTCCTCCACCAGATCCACTTCCCGGGAAACATCCACCCGAAACGAGGGCACGGAAACCTGCCAGCTTTCATCGTCACCGCGTTCGACCAGAAAACCCAAGCCGCGCAGGATGCGCTCAACCTCTTGTCCGGGGACTTCGGAGCCCAGGATGCGTCCGATGGTACTAAGCCGCAGAGTCAAGTCGGGGTGGTGTATAGGCCGCGGATAGACGTCGATCATTCCTGAAAGGATTTCTCCCCCGGCAAGTTCCTGAATCAACGCGGCGGTGCGGTCCAAGGCCACGGGCGCCATGTCGATGTCGGCGCCCCGCTCGAAGCGGTGCGAGGCTTCCGTGTGCA
>JARLGN010000499.1 GCA_031292775.1 Acidobacteriota bacterium
CCAATTTCTTCCCCTGCCAGCACGCCGCTTAGCTCCGGCAAACCTTCCAGAGCGCGCACGGCAACATCATTCCGTTCAAGGATGGCGCGAGGTGCATATTCCTTTTGCAGAATTTCAACCACCGTGGACTTGAACCGCTCCATACCCTGGCTGAGGGTTTGAATGACAAAGCAATCCCCGTACCGGTCGATGATCAGCGAGGGGAGCAAATCACCTTCGGATGCCACGAGCCGGTAAGCCTGTGCCCCTCTGGCCACTTGCTGGCGGAAGGCGGCGGCGGTGTGAATACGTTCGGCGAGGAAAGCGGCGTCAAACGGCCGATCATCGCGCGTCAGAAGGCGCAGCGTGATTTGCGATTGATCACTGTAAAGAGCTTGCCCCCAAAAGTGATGTTTCTTGTCGATGACGCGCACCACGCCGGGTTCAATCCCCCCGGGCGGCAAAACGTCGGAACGGTAAATCCACAGATGCCCGGAAGTGAGACGCTCAATTCCCCGGGCGGTGATGGTAACTGTCGGCATGGTCATTTTCTAACTCTAGCACATAAGAACAGTGGTGAGTGGCAAGCGACCGGAAACAGAGTCCGGGGTCCGAAGTCACAAGGATGCAGAAACATGTTCATAATTCAGAATTCATAATTCATAATTGCTTCCGCATGCTTCTCGAAGAATTTGACTACACGCTTCCTGCCGAACTGATCGCCCAAAGGCCATTGGTCGAACGCGATACTTCCCGCCTATTGTTGCTCGATCGCGCCACCCGCCATTGGGATGACAGAGCTTTTCAGGAAATTTCACAACTCCTGCAGCCGGGTGATCTGCTGGTCTTCAATAACACCAAGGTCTTCCCTGCCCGCCTGCTGGGCCGGCGACGAGGTATTACTTCGCAGCCGTTGGGGAAAAATAATTCCGCCCAGCGTGGTTTCCTGACTGGCGAAACGGAGCTCTTCCTAACCCGGCAGGAAAGCGAAGACGTTTGGCAGGGATTGGTCCACCCCGGGCGCAAGGTTCGAACGGGTGAAGTGTTGGTGTTTGGCGACGACGAGTTGGAAGCGGAAATTCTGGACCGGGGTGAATTCGGAATACGCCGGGCGCGTTTGCGGGCGCGGACGGGAACGATTGAAGACACCCTCGACCGGCTGGGTCACGTGCCCTTGCCGCCCTACATTCGTCGCAGCGACGAGGCTGACGACCGCACCACTTATCAGACTGTCTACGCCAAAGTGCGCGGAGCTGTGGCCGCACCCACCGCGGGACTGCATTTCACCGAGCGGGTTCTCCGCGCCCTCGCCGAGCGCGGCGTGGAAACCTGCGAAATCACGCTGCACGTGGGGCTGGGGACTTTTCAGCCGGTGCGAACCCGGCAGGTGGAAGAGCATCACATGGAAACCGAGCGTTACGATGTTTCCGAAACCGCGGCGGACGCCATCAATCGGGCTCTCGATCAACGGCGGCGCGTCATCGCCGTGGGCACAACCAGTGTGCGCACGCTTGAAAGCGTGGCCTCTGAACACGGCGGACGCATCGCGCCGGGCCGCGGTGAGACCCGCATGTTCATCATTCCTGGTTTCAGGTTCCAGGTTATTCGCGGGCTCCTTACGAATTTCCACCTTCCCCAATCCACGCTACTCATGCTGGTTTCCGCCTTCGCGGAAAAGGATTTCGTCCTGAGCGCTTACCACCATGCGGTGGAGGCGCGCTACCGCTTCTACAGCTATGGAGATTGCATGCTGATCCTGTAATTAAAGGCATCTCTTTTCATCGCACCCTACGTAACCATTCCGCCCAAAGCTGCATCTATATAGTTTGGACTGCAATCGTTCAGGCTCTGGTAACCAAATTCAGTGCGAACCGTCAAATCTAGTGTGGGCAGGTTTATTTCAGAATTCGAAATGGGCCTGCAAGAAGAAACAAATACTGTCGAATGAAGGTCATGAAGAATAAACAGTCTCTACCGATTCCATTTTTGATCTTGATCCTTGCGGGCGTGGTGTCACTCTTTAGCATCATTGCAGACCGTGGCTCCCGGGCCAGCACGGTCGGCAGCGATTCCATGCAGATGCAAACGGTTGAACAGGAACGGATGACGACCTTTTATTTTCGAATCCTGTCATGGCTTTCCGACCTTAGCCCTCGGGCCGTGCATCCCGCAAAGGCGAACCCCCAACCCGCACCCATGCCGAAGATGATGAAGGCCCCGCAGCGCTCTGTTCGCCCAGGCCGAATTGAACTTTGCACATTCCCGGCCGGGGAAGATCTCGCCCTCAACAAACGTCAAGCCCACACCATCGATTAATCCCTCCGATCACAGACCTTTCCTGCCGCAAAGCCAGCATCGGGAAGATTGTTGACCGCCGTCGCTGAGTTCAGTTGACTTAATCCTCCCCCAGTGCTATCAAGCTACTCCCAGTGGAGACAAACTTCTGCCTTCGGCGTATGCGGGCCCACAGCCCTTTCCGCCCGCTGGTTGAGTCCTCTAATTGGTCCACAATTTCCCGGGAGGCTCGGCATGAACAAAGGAACGATTTCACGCAGGGAATTTGTAAAAGTCACTTCCGCGAGCGGCCTTGGCGCAGCGTTATCCCCGTCATTGAGCAATCTCCTGGCACAAGCGGCGGGCAAGCATGAAGGCATATGCATCACGCTCTGCAATCATTGGAGCTATATCGGTATCGGCTGGCAATTGGGAATCGAATCCTGTGTGCTTTCGGCGATTGATGCGATGGGAATGG
>JARLGN010000500.1 GCA_031292775.1 Acidobacteriota bacterium
ACAGCCAAACCGCGGTCTTGCCCACTTATCTGTCACCTGTAACCTGTCACCTATAACCTGCTTCGTCTTTTCCCCTTGTCACCAGTGCAAGGAAGATTGAAAATACGCGCGAATGAGTTCTCTGCACACTTACTGGAAGTTTGCCAGGCCGTTTACGCTGGTTCCGCCCATGACCGGGATTTTTTCCGGAGTCCTTTTGGGTTATGGGGCCACGCATTCAGCCCTTCATCCCGTCCGAGTCACTCTGGCCGTACTTGCTGCCGGAGTGTTGAACGCTGCCTCCAACGCTCTGAACCAGATCTGCGACATCACCAACGACCGTATCAACAAGCCGCACCGGCCGATTCCGTCGGGTGAACTCACCCTGCGCCAGGCCTGGATTTTTACCGTGGTGACATACGCTTTGGCGCTGGCCATGGTGGCGGTGGTGAATGTCGAAACTTTTGCCATATACGTGGTTGCCGCGCTCGCCACCGTTGCGTATTCCGCGCCTCCCGTGCGTTTGAAGCGGCATCCCGTAGGTTCCAACCTGATCATCGCGCTTATTCGCGGCTGGCTGCTGAAGGTGGCGGGATGGGCAGCGGTGGCAACGGTGCTCACATCGATTGAGCCCTGGTACATCGGCTCCATCTATTTTGTTTTTCTGCTGGGCGCAACCACCACCAAGGATTTCGCCGATATCGAAGGTGACCGCGCCGCGGGATGCATCACCTTGCCAGTCAAATTCGGAGCTACCTGGAGCGCGCGCGCCATCACCCCATCGTTCATACTGCCGTGGTTGATGTTGCCACTCGGCCTCGCGCTTCACATCCTCAGCGGTAATCCCGTGGCCATCCTGGCGTTGAGCGCGATCATGCTAATCTGGGGTTCCTACGTGGCCTACTTGATTAACAAGGATCCGTACCGCCTGGTGACCGAGGGCGAAAACCATCCTTCCTGGCGCCACATGTACCTGATGATGATGGTTGGCCATTTGGGACTGGCGGGAGCATACTTGGTGCACAATTTGAGGTAGGGAATTTGGTAGGATCAATTAATTGAGTCATTGGTTCATCCGGTCATTGAGCCATTGGAAACTTACTGACTTAACGATTCAATGACCAAATGAACCGATGAACCAATGAACCGATGGAACGATGCTTCTCCTGACTGGCGCTACTGGTTATCTTGGCTCGGCGATTGCCCGCGAACTCATTGCGCGGCGCCTGCCTTTCCGGGTTTTGGTGCGGCAAGCCAACCGCCTGGGATTCGATCCTGCGACGGGCCAGTGCGAGGTTGTCCTGGGTGATTTGCGTGACCGCGAAGCGTTACGTCCGGCGCTTCAAGGTGTGGACGCGGTAATCCACACGGCCGCGCTCGTCAAAATGTGGGTGCGCGACCGGAATGATTTCTTCCGCGTTAATGTGGAAGGTTTGCAAAATCTACTGCAAGCGGCAGAAGAGGCGGGTGTGCAGCGTATCGTTTACACCTCCTCATTCCTGGCGCTCGGGCCGTCCGCGGATGTGAATGCCGGCGAGGGGTTGCACCATAACGGTCTCTATTCCGATACCTACGCGGAATCCAAGACGCGCGCTCTCGACTGGCTGCGCGGCGAGGAAGGCCGCCGGTTCCCCGTTATTGTGATGTTTCCCGGCGTTATCTACGGCCCCGGGCCCAGAACCGAGGGCAATCTTGTTGGCGGAATGATCGACCAGTATCTGGCGGGAAATTTTCCAGGCTTACTCGGGTCTGGGAATCAACGCTGGAGCTTTGCGTTCATTTCCGATGTTGTCAATGCGCACTTGGCCGCGATCGAGAAGGGAAAGCCGGGGGAAGAGTATGTGCTTGGCGGTGACAATCGCTCGCTCAACGACTTCTTCCACACCTTGGCGGATTTCACACACGTCCAGCGGCGCGTGCGCCATCTTCCCATCGCTATTGGGAAGATTGTGGGTGCAACGGAAGTCATGCGCGCGCGTGCCTTCGGCCATTCTCCCCAACTCACTCCGGGAGTTGTAGAAATCTTTAAGCACGACTGGGTCTACTCGAGTGCCAGGGCGGTTCGCGAACTTGGATATTGGGTTTCGCCGCTGGAAGAGGGCCTGATGAAGACTCTGGCGGAGCGGAGGCCACCCGTTATTCGTCAATGGCCCAGCACCGCTTCCCGCTGATGCAATCTGATTTGGCTATTAACTTTTGAAGATGCCAGAATTTACCAGTTCGATTGTTGCGCCACGCGCGCCCTTACTCTCCACGCGCAAGATCGTGCATATGTCCATGCTGATCTTCGCGTTCCTGCTGCCCTACCTCACTTGGGCGCAAGCTGCCGGATGCGCGCTGCTCGCTCTGTTGTTTAATTTTGTGGTTCTACCCCGCATAGGGGCGGACATGCGCAAAAGTCCCGCTGGCAGTCTGGAATCCAAAGTTTTGAATCTCGAAGCGGCTTCCGCGCGTGGTATTCGTGACAACGTATGGATGGGTATTATTATCTACCCTATCTCAGTTTTGTTGTTGATCCTTCTTTACGGCGACCGCGAACATCTACAAATTGTCGCTGCTGTTTGGGCCATCATGGCTTTGGGCGATGGCACGGCGGGCGTCGCTGGCTGCGCACTGCGCGGTCCGAGTCTGCCTTGGAATCGCGACAAAACCTGGTCAGGCTTTGCAGGATTTATTTTGGCGGGTACCGCGGGTGCCTATCTTCTAACCCGCTGGGTGGCTCCCGGGGTGGAACCTGATGTTGCCCTGAGAATCTGCGCGGCCACGGCGCTGGTGGGTGCGATTGTTGAATCCGCCCCGATCCGTTTGGATGACAATGCCACGGTTCCCCTGGTGTCGGGGGCCTTCATGTTTTGCCTCTATTTCGTTGAGCGATCTGCACTTGACAGCAATCTGCCGTTTCTCGGCCGTCGCCTCGTGCTGGCCGCGGCAGTCAATTTGTTACTGGCAGCCTTGGCCCTGGGCTTGAAGATGGTCAACCGCTCGGGGGCGGTATGCGGATTCCTGTTGGGCGTGGCGGTCTATCTGGGTTATGGCTACAAAAGCTTTTTGATGATGTTCACCTTCTTCGCCATCGGATCAATTGCCACCAGGATTGGCTATGCACGCAAAGCTGCTCGCGGTGTGGCGGAAAAACGTGGGGGCGCGCGAAGTTGGCGCGAAGCCGCGGCGAATTCACTGGTGGGCGCATTCTTTTCCATCCTGGTTATCACCACGCATCACGAAGGCGCGTTTCTGCTGGCATTGATCGCGGCGTTTGCGGAAGCCGCCGGCGACACGGTTTCCAGCGAAATTGGCCAATGGATTTCCGGGCACGCCTACATGATCACGACATTCAAAGTGGTTCCTGCCGGCGAAGATGGCGGCGTTTCGGTGGGCGGAAGTATTGCGGGCGGAATGGCTTCCACGCTTATCGTGGCGCTCGCCTTCGCCATGGGTTTGTGTGGAAAAGGCTGCGCCGTCATTGCTCTTTCCGCTGCTATAGCTGGGAACCTTCTTGATAGTTTGCTGGGAGCTACTTTGGAGCAGCGCGGCCTGGTCACCAACGGCATCGTCAATTTTGCCGGCACCAGTTTTGCCGGCGCGCTGGCGCTTTGTATTGCCTTGCGCATCGGATTTTAGAGCCTCAGAGAAAACCTTCCGGGGCGACGTAGCGGCGGGTTTATCCCGCCAATTCGCCAACGATTTCAACATCCGATGGCGGGGTAAACCCGCCGCTACGCCCTTTTTCACCGGCCTTTTGGAGCTTCGTTCCTTGTGCCCGAGGGGAGGATTGGTTGCCCTGGACATCGGCGCACAAAAAGTCCCTGCCTGAGCGCGAAGTTGGTATATGAAATTTCGATGTCCAGCTATAAATAATTTTTATTGGATTTTCTCAGGGTAGTGGACTGACACTCGAACACTTCGCCCCTATACCGTAGTGCTTCAGGAGGGGTCACTCTCACCGACGCAGTTGGAATTCTGCAATCTGCTGAAGTCTGGCGCTAAGTAGAGCACACCATAAGGAGAACTGATGATTTTCCCCCGTACGCATAAACTCTGGACCCTGTTGGGATTACTTCCCCTTTCATTTATAGCCCTTGTAATCATGAGCTTAACCGCATCCTTGCCCGTCCACGCCCAGAGTTTCCGCGGCTCGTTGGTCGGCACGGTGCTTGATCAGAGCGCCGCTCCCGTGCCCGGCGCCCCAGTTTCCACCGTGAATCAGGCCACTGGCGTTTCGCGATCCACCACCACCGATGCATCGGGAAACTTCTCGATTCCCGAGTTGCCCATTGGCAATTACACCATCAACGTCACGGTGCCGGGGTTTACGCCCGTCACGCGGAAGGACATTCACATTGATGTGGCTGCCGAACGGCGCGTGGAGATCACTCTGACCCCTGCCAAGCAAGTGCAAACGGTGGAGGTCACAGCGGAAGTACGGATGGTAACCACCACCGAAGACACGCTCGGCGGCACCATCGAGTCCAACCAGGTGGAGAACCTGCCGGTGAACGGCCGGGATTACACCAAACTGATCTTCCTTAACCCTGGCGTGACCGGCGGTCCCGACCAGATCACGGACTCGCCCGGTTCCTTCGGGGTGTTCTCGGTCAACGGCGCGCGAGGACGTTCCAACAACTTCCTGCTCGACGGCACCGACATGAACGACGGCTACCGCAACGATCCAGCCATCAACCAGGCGGGAGTCTTCGGCACCCCCTCGACGATCCTGCCGGTGGATGCGGTGGCGGAACTCGCCGTGCTCTCCAACTTTGCACCTGAATATGGCCGGAACGCCGGGGCGGTGATCAATATCGTGACAAAGTCCGGGACGAACCAGATTCACGGCACGGCGGCGGATTATTTCCGCAACAGCGCTCTGGACGCGCGCAATTTCTTCAACACCGCCCCTGCTCCCAAAACCGCCTTCCACAACAACCAGTTCGGCGGCTCGCTGGGCGGACCCATTGTGAAAGGTAAGGCCTTTTTCTTTGGCGATTACGAAGGCCAGCGCGAGACCGGAGGTTTGAACAG
Organism: Acidobacteriota bacterium; assembly: GCA_031292775.1. Classification (GTDB taxonomy): domain Bacteria; phylum Acidobacteriota; class Terriglobia; order UBA7540; family UBA7540; genus Bog-366. Next base: position 4,999 of record JARLGN010000500.1, read on the forward strand.
CACCGCTTGCGTCCCTTCGGCCAATAACATCGCCCAGGCCGAAAGCACGCTGAAAGCACAAGGGATCAGCGTCAATCCCGTTATTGCCGCGCTGCTGAAGCGGAATCCCTGGCCCGCCGCTAATTCCGCCACGCCCGACTCCTGCGCGGCCGTCAACAATGTTTCGGCCACCACCGACATTTTCAATAGTGTGAACAGCCTCATCGCCAAGGCCGACTACAACATCAATCAGAATAACCTGCTGACGGCGCGCTACTATTATTCCACCAGCAGCCAGAGTTTTCCGCTGGGGCTGGGCGGCACCGGTGACCTGCCGGGCTACAACACCGTGACGCCCACCAATGTTAATCTCTTGTCCGTATCGTATCTCACGACGCTTTCGTCCACCAAGGTCAACGAACTGCGTTTTGGTTATAACCGGTTCTACGAAACCTTCTTTCCCGCGGACAGCACTTTCGATCCCTCCTCCATCGGGCTGGTGACAGGCGCCGCCGCTCAGGACCGCGGTTTGCCCAAGATCAGCGTCGCGGGCTTCACAACCATCGGAGCCACCGGATCTGATCCCCGGGGCCGCACCGATGTGAACTGGCAGTTCATAGACAATTTCTCCTGGAAATTCAATAAACACGCGGTGAAGATTGGGTACGAGTTCCGCCGCACCTCCGTGTATCAATTTTTCGATGAGGGCTTTCGAGGCAGCCTGTCATTCTCGAGCCTGACGGATTTCTTGCAGGGCATGCCCACGGGCGGCGGCAGCATCCTGGAAGGCGATACCAACCGCAACACTTTCCAGAATTCGCACGCCTTCTACGTGCAGGACAGCTTCCGCGTGAGTCACCAGCTCACAGTCAACTACGGGGTGCGATGGGACTATTTCGGAGTGATTGGGGAAAAGAACAACCTGCTTTCAAACTTCGACCCGGCCAACGGACTGCGCCAGGTGGGCACGCATGGACTGGGGAGTCTCTACCAGCCGGACAACCGGAATTTCTCGCCGCGCGCCAGCGTGGCTTACGACCTTACGGGCAAAGGCACCACGGTGATCCGCTCCGGCGCCGGGTTATTCTATGACGTTTTCTCGCAGGACTTCTTTCTCGGCCAGGTGCCCTATAACGCTGCCACTCCCGGAGCTGCCTACAACGACATTGGGCCCAAGCCGATACTCTCCAGTGGCACGGTTACCTCCCAGATCAACGCCGGTCAACAGGTATTCAGCAACTTTGGCGCCTCGTCGAACCTGTTTGCGGTGGACCAACATCTCCGCACGCCTTACATGCTCAATTACAATTTAAATATCCAGCAGCAGGTGGGCAGCCGTATCGTCTTCCAGGCTGGGTACGTGGGCTCAGAAGGCCATCGGCTATTCCGCTTTCGCGATATCAACCAGCTCGTGACGCCCCTGGCGGAATCTCTCCCCTACCCGCAGTTTGGCTACATCAACTACCTGGAGACCTCGGCAAACTCGGTTTACAACTCCCTCCAGTCGCAGCTTCGGGTTCGCAATTTCCATGGTGTTGAATCAACGGTCAATTACAACTACTCGCATTCGATTGACAATGCCAGTGACGGCACGGATTTTGAGCCCAATGCCTCGCAACCGAACAACAGCTATCGCCCGGACCTGGAACGCAGCAACTCCAACTTTGACGTGCGCCATCGATTTACCTGGATGGCCAATTACAAGTTCCCATCGCCCAAGCGCGGCGGAGCTTGGACCAAGCTCGGCGGAGGATGGGCTCTTGACAGTGTCCTGACCTTGCAGACCGGGCAGCCCTTCCAGTTGAACTTTAATTTCAGTGGCGACTACGACGGCACCGGCGAATACTTCGGCCGTCCCGACGTGATCGGCAATCCCTACGCGGGAACCCACCTCCCTGATGCCGTCGTCAACCTGTCCGCCTTCAAGGTTCCTTGTACCTTCTCGGACGGCGCTTGCGTTCCGGGAACACAGCACACGGGCACCGAAGCGCGCAATTTCCTCTTCGGCCCCCCCTTCAAACAATGGGACCTTGCCCTCTATAAGGACACAGCGATCAACGAACGGCTGAAGATGCAGGTTCGCGCCGATTTCTTCAATGTCGTCAATCACCCGAATTTTACGAGTCCGTTCCTGCCGACCTTCCTTGCCGCGTGTGACAACTACGGTATTAATCCCAGCACGGGTGCGTGCGAGGGCTTCCTGCCCACAACCGCCACGGGCGATGTGGGGGAAGGCAATCCCTTCATCGGGGGAGGCGGTCCACGAGGAATTCAGTTAGCCGTTAAGTTTATGTTTTAGTCCGTAGCGCGGCGGGGCCGCACCCAAACTGCAGGGCCGAGCAGCGCTCGGCCTCTCCCCTCGGAGACGGCTGTTTAATTACCCACCTTCTCCCAGGGGAGAAGGTGCTGAGGTACGAAGCGGATGAGGGGTCTCTTCTCTTTACCTCCCACTTTCAACAACGACACAAAAATGTTTGCTAAAGAAACAAGAATTTACGGTATTGCAATACAGAGCGGCAGAGCCGCAAATAAACAGCCCCTCAAAGTCATGGAGACAGGCTGGGAGGGAATAGGCGCCTCATGCAAGCCGGGCGCCGGGGGGGGGGGGGGGGGGGGGGGGGGGGGGGGGGGGGGGGGGGGGGGGGGGGGGGGGGGGCGGGGGGGGGGGGGGG
>JARLGN010000501.1 GCA_031292775.1 Acidobacteriota bacterium
CGGCGCGCCCTTCTTTCATCAGTGCCGCGGCCTGCTGAAGCTGGTCGGGATTGAGGAAGGGGAAAATGCCGTGGACCGTCTCGGCGCCCTTTTGTGCCATTTCATCCGTGGCGGTCGTCAGCCGTTCGCGAAATTCTTCCGTGCGCTTGGCGAGCTTGGTGAATGCCATGCGCTGATCCCCTGAATCTGCCGTCACCGTCCAGGTGGCTTCATCGAAGTTCACCGCGTCGATATCCGCGAAGCGCCATTGCAAGCCCGTGGCCTGGGTGGGCAGCACGGCAAGATTGCTTTTGTAGAGGCGAATTTCCGCCGGGCTGGTGAACGTCCGCGTTGCCGATTGCAGGCGTACCGTTCCATCGAACCGGGTGATCTCCTCCAAGTCTTCGAGCAGCAGGCATTGCAGCAGGCGCTTCCGGTATGCTTCCAGCAGGTCATGACAAAGATTTTGGAAAGTCTTGCCAAATTGATTCAGCAGGATTCTCTTGCCGGTGTAGAGGGTCAGGGTCAGCTCGTACTCCCCGGGAAGGAACACGTCGATGTCGCCGAAGTCGAGAGCCAGCGGCGCGCCGGAAACCGGAGTGAGCGTCAGGGTTTCCGCTTCAAACGAAATTCGGCACGGACCCGCCTGTTGGGCGGACCCGTCAGAATTCAAGTACTGAAATTTTCCCGAAAAGGTTGGCATGTCCAATCCCGTGGCCAAAGGTTAGCTGCAATATGGTCTACTTAATGGCTTCAGCACGCTAATGGGTCCATGGTTAGAGCGCGACCCCCCACACCCTCATAGGCGCTAAAATAACCTTGAGAGTGCCGGAAAAGCCCGCAAAGCGGGCGTTGTCATCTAGCCCACGGCGAGCCAGCCGTGGGATAACGCGCCCTCCTCAATATTCCTTCAGCCCTGTAGGGGCGCCGTCGGGTCATGCTGACATCGCCCCTACGGGGCTTAAAATATTTCGATTCCGGCATACGTTCCCATGGCTGGCTCGCCATGGGCTAAATGACCGCGCCACTCCGTGGCTCAACAGGCTCCGTGGAGTGAACAGTGTTGGGACTTGCCGTTCCCCATCAGGCGGCCTTCTGGCCGCACTCCGGGCAGAATTTGGTTCCCGCCTCAAATTTTGTTCCGCAGCGTGCGCACTCATTCTTGGGATGAAGTGGCTTCCCGCACTCGGGGCAAAACTTGGCGCCCTGGGTGCGAGCGCCGCAACTGGGGCACAGGGCGGCGGCTTCGGAAGTGAGGTCGAGGTCCTTGGTCAAATCCTGTGTGCGCAGCTTTTCGTGCACTTGCTCGACCGCGATTTGGGATTGTGCCGCGGCGATTTCGGTTTCGATATTCGGCGCGCAGTCATAGCAAAGGCCGCGCTTCTGGTTCCAGCACATGGTGATGCAAGCCCACTTGGCGCACTTGGGGCATTGGCGGAAGTTGGGTTTCACTTCTTCCACCGCTTCCTGAAATGCCTTGTCGTGGCCTGTCCCCTGCACGGCGCGCTCAATTTCATACGCACCGGCACTGGCCCGCCCAAAGACGCCTCCAAACAGATCGCTGGCGGCGCGCAGCGCGCTGCCAGCATAGCCCGTCATCGAGGGTTTAAACCCCGTCATAAACCCGTTCCCGCAGCGATCGCAAAAGAACTCAAATTGAAATCCCTTGTCCGTCGAATGGTCAGAGTGGTTCTTGGTAAATTGAATGAGCGCCATGAGGAGTCTCCGTTGCCTGTTTTCCTGTGGAATTAATAATGCCAAGTGGCGACGGCATTGTAATGCTATTGATGCCGCGGTTTCAACAGCGCATCGGGTTTGACATACGGGTTCCATAAACGTTGACATGTCCTTCCACCTTTGTGTACACTGCGTGCGAAAAGGCTCAACCGTAGTTTGTTGGAAGTGTTGAGCCCCTCATTAAGAAGTTCGACTCATAAAACCAGGAGAATTGTTCGGAATCTCCGGTGCCAAGAACCAGCCAAACGCTGAGCCCCTCATTGGAATAGAGTAAGCGCACGAAGCCTTGACGAAAGAATCTGGGCGAGAAATTGAAGGATGGGTGTGCGTTCACTCCCGCTTTCGCGTACATTGAAGGTACTGGTGCGCGCGGACGTGTGTGCAATGCGCAAACACATCCTTTTCCGTGAGGTAGTTGCTCTGTGGAGGCGACCCTATGCGATGTAATCAATTGAATCTGCCGGCTCTTTGCGCCCGCCGTTTGCCGAAACCGCGGCCGGATATAAGCGCGCCGGACCTATTCGACCCCCTGCGTTCCCTTACCATGACGCGTCGCGGGTTGCTGGGCTGGGCAGTTTCCGCAGCCGTGGCCGTACCCTTGGGGTTTGCCGCCGACCCTCCCCCCTTCCAGTTGGTGGCGGGGAACAAGCGCGTGGTTTTTCGGACGGGTGGGAGCGACAAGTGGGTCATTGATACACGCAGCTTCGCAGGAAGTCCGCAGCTCAGTACTACGCAACATAAGGATGCCATCCGCATTGAGCTGAAGGACGCGCGCTATCCCGGAACCGAGATCCCTGCGGATTTCATAAGCGATTTGACACGCCGCGCAGAAGGCTGGCAGATGCACCTGCAGCTTGAATGGGGTGGCTTTGAGAGCGGGACACCCTTTGTGAGCTGGCTGGAAGGTGACGTGCCGGCCCGGTCGCGCTTTGGGATGAACAGCCGCATTTGCGATCTGGGGTCTTCTGCCGGGGTTCTTGTGACAGGCCAGGCACAGGCAGATTTCTTCCCTGATTGGCGTATACAATTGTGCGGTCACGAAGTGGCCAAACTGTTCGGCGTAGGTGGTGGGGCCGCGTCGGACTCGCTTGTAGTGTCGCTGCTCGCGCCGGGTGAAGTCAGCATTCTTACCCACCCTCCTGAACGCCGCACCCTCCTTGCCATGCAACGTAGAGAGCTTGCCTGGCCCCTGCGTCCCGATCTCGGCCAACAGCAATCCTGGGACTTGATTGCGTCAGACGGTTCCTTCGACTTGATGCACATTGAAACCGGCGAAAGCTCCTCTGGCGAGCCTTGCCGAGCGTTGCTGGCGGAATCCCGCGGCGAAGGCCCCTCATTTTGGTTTGTGCCCGGTGAGCACCTCCGGGGCGACAATAGTTCTGCACAGCGCGTGGGATTGCGCAATGCCCGCTACGTCATGACATTCGACGGCGGCCGCGGTGAATCATCCTTTATTGCTGACTATGTCTCTGATCCCGTACGCCTTGATCCGGATGGCTTCAGTCCTAAGCGTGGAGATAGCGCAGGCGCGGCGCGCTTTGAGTTGACGATGTCGCGCGGGGAAGTTACGCAGCTTCGCTGCACGCCGCCGATACAGATTAAATCTCGTGAAGCTTGATTTCACCGCAGAGACGCGGAGGCGCAGAGAAAAGCCTCTGTCTATTCAAATCTCCGTGCCTCTGCGAAATGCCCCTTGTGGATTCTTTCACGACCTCTTGTGTTCCCCCTGCAATCAGGTGTATACGTCGAACGATAATACAGCGTGACATAAATTGTAGCGTCCCGATCTATCGGGACGACGGCGGTCGGAGACCGCCGCTA
>JARLGN010000502.1 GCA_031292775.1 Acidobacteriota bacterium
AAGGTCATACCAGTTGTCGGGAAGAACCAAATACTCACTCAACCGGTAGCGATGAGAACCCCCGAGGTGGAGACCTCCCCCAAGACCAATGAGGCTCCCGCCACCAGCGGAAAAGAGACTGCTTCTCCTGTGTACTGCCGATTGTGCATAGGAATAAAGGTCGGCTTGAGGGACTACCGTTTGTGTAGCTACGGTGGGTTCCTGCCTGCCAAAGGAGAACGTCTTCCGGGAACTTCCGAAGACACCTCCCGTAGTCACCTTGGCGGCCTGGATCAAGTCGTATTCCGCATTATGCGCATCCACCAGAACTTTGCCTGACTTGTCTTCGAGATAAAACCTTACCCCGTCGGCATCAGTTGCGGCATGTGACCAGTGGCCGCCGTTCTTATCAGTCACCCAGCGCTCGATTTTGACCTGGTAGAAACAGCACGGAGTTTGCGTCACCGGGCTGGGGACAGTCTGGGCAGCCCGGGCCTTGCCATGGATTTCGACCAAGCCCATGGAAACGCTGCCAATCGGTATTTCGGGCGTATCCAGCAAAACACGGTACTCACGATAGACGCGGAAGCCTTTGAAAAACCAAAAGAGACCGGCGCCAAATCCAAGCAGCAAGGCTATATCTGGATCGGAGCTATGAGATGACATAGAATGTCCTGAAGTTGTGGCCAATGCTACTCGACACTCTCAAAAAACGCAAGCTTGACCACAGTCTACCCAAGAGGGCATCTCTCAAGTATCATGTGGGATTGCCGGCGCATCCCCATTACCAGTGAGGTGGCGGGGGGTAGCCGGCCGGAAGCCACGAGATGCAGCCCTTTCGGATCTTGGAACATACCGCGGACGTCGGCTTTGAGGCTTTCGGCTCGACGCGCGAGGAAACTTTTGCCAACGCCGCGCGGGCACTGTTTAACCTGATCGTGGATTTGGATGTGATTGAAACCCATGATGAAGTAACTTTACATATTCAGGGACCGGACCCTGAAAGCCTTCTGGTAAATTGGTTGAGCGAGCTTCTGTATCTCCACGACGCGGAGAATTGGCTCTTCCGGGATTTTGAGATTCAACACCTTCAGGACGATTCCATGAGCGCCCTGGCGCGCGGCGAGAAATTCCACCGGGCGCGGCATCAGGCCAAACTGCTGGTCAAGGCCATTACCTATCACCAACTCGCGCTGGAAGAATCCCCGCAGGGCTGGCGAGCGCAAGTTTATGTGGATATTTAAGAACAAATCGAGCTTGAACATACGATCCGTGCCCCTGGTTCTTGCCAGTAGCTTCCTATTGACCGTCTTCGCTTTCCTGCCGAACCGCGGCCTGTCTGTCATCCTGGGTCTCTACAGCGTCCAGGAAGTCAAGCCCAAGGTATTCGTCTGGATTCCCGACGATGTGATTGATCAGGAATGCGACCCCAACTTTACGCGGGCGGCAACAGCGGGCTTTACCCTGACTGCGCATGGCGTCGCCGTGATCGATACCTCCAACAGTCCAATGCACGCGCGCGATCTGCTCTTTGAAATTCGCCGGCGCACCGACCTTCCCATCCAATACGTTATTAACACCAGTGCGGCAGCCGACCACATGTTGGGCAACGAGGTCTTCACCGATGAACAAGCCACGCTGATTTCCACCAAGGCGGCGCAGGCGGAAATGTTTGAGTACCGGCAGGAGCTATTTGACCGCGAACACAGCGAACAAGGTTTTCGGCTCCAAGCTCGTATGCGAGGCTTTCATGTAACGCCCTCCACCAAAACGTTCGATGAAAAGATGATGCTCAATATGGGCGACCAGGAAATCCGGATAACGAGCCTGATACGCAGCGGAACTTCTCCTGACGAAGCCGTTGTGTACTTGCCTTCCGCGAAGACTCTCTTCCTGGGTGAGCTGTACGACAACAAATACTTCCCGCGCGTGGGTTCCCGCGATGTTCACCGCTGGATCGAGGTGCTGCGGCAAGTCGAGGGCTGGGATGTTGATACCTATGTTCCCGGGCACGGCGCTCCCGGCAACAAGAAAGACCTAGTGGATTTCCGCAAGTTCCTGGAATGGCTCGTGGCCCAGGTGGACATGCGCCTGAAGCAGGGGCAAACCCCGGAGCAAGTGCAAAGGTCCCTCTGGCTCCCCAAAACCTATAATTGGCACGCCGCTGACCTGGCGCCTGAAACCGTCGCGGACGTTTGCCGCCAACTCGCACCACCGGCCCCTGCACCAGTTCCTGCCTCTAATCAGCCCGAAGGACGCTAGCGCGGTGTCCACGAAATGCATGGACGACGCTTCGGTTGTAGCGCCGGCATCCTGCCGGCAAATGCCCCCAGGATGGTGGCGCTACGTTTCCACCCAATTGCTGGCTACTGCGCTAGATGCCCATGGCGATGCAGAGCGCTGCGGCGTCGCCGATGCTTTCGCCGAGGGTGGCGGGAACGATCTGGCACGTGCGGGCAGGCACTTCCAACGCTTCCCGCTTGATCACGCGGCGGGCGGGCTCCAGCAGTAAATCGCCCATGCGCATGGCCAGGCCGCCAATCACGATGCGGTCGGGATTCAGCAGATCAATGAGGATTGCCAGAACTTCTCCCAGCCGCTCGCCCGTGCTTTCCAGAATCTCGATGGCCACCGCGTCGCCCTTGCGGGCCGCCAGACCAATATCTTTCGCCGTAATGGGACCACCGGAGCGATACAACTTCGCCAGGCTGGTCTTTCGCCGCTTCTTGAGCGCTGCGGCCACCATCTTCGGCGCCACTTGCGCCATGCCTCCGCCGCTGGCCCACCCTTCGGCCGAGCCCGCCTTGTTGTAACCCACCGGGCCGGTGCGAGTCATGCGGATGTGGCCGACTTCACCGGCAAAGTCGTTCGTACCCCGGTAGAGCCGCCCGTTGGTGATAATGCCGGCGCCGAGGCCCGTCCCCATGGTCAGGAACACCATGTTCTGCGAACCCTTGCCGCCGCCGAACCGATGCTCCGCGACGGCCCCGGCATTCGCATCATTCTCAATGAAGCACTCGGCCTTGAACTCTTCTTCCATGATGGCCTTGATGGGTACATCGTCCCACGTGGGCAAGTTGGGAGGGGATTGGATGATCCCACGGTCCGGGTCCAGCGGGCCTCCGCAGCTTACGCCGATTCGCATGATCGCGGACGCGTCAAAGCCCTTTTCCGCCAGCAACTCGCGAATTCCGGACTTGATCAAGTCCACGGCTCTCTGCCAGCCTTGGGCAGGACGGGTGGCGAATTCCTTGCGCGCGATGACTTCCGGCGGGTTAACGGATAGTAGGACCGCGGTCTTTGTGCCGCCAATATCGATTCCGACCAGCAGTTCGTTGTTAGCTGTGTTCATGAGTAGTCTCCTGTTCCAGGGCGGGTTGCGTTGGTGTGGATTAGCCTTCCGATCCAATGACAGTGAATTCGGCCGGCGCACGTGCTGTCCGCCGTCGGGAAGGATGAAACTATACTTGTAATTTCTCTCCGGGGGAATATGCTCATGGTTGGGCCACAGAATCGTTGCAGCATGTCAGCACCGGAGGATAGCCATGACCTATTCACGAAGGGATCTCTGTTTGTTGGTAAGCGCGCTTGCCGCATCATCGGCGGTTGCCGGGCAGCAAACGACGCTCCCCAGCAGGGCCATTCCCTACGATGAAATGCCGGTAAGAGAGAACCACGGGAATCAATCCCGCGCCATATTTTCCGGCGAACTCCATACCGGCTGCTACGTGGAAGTTCACCAGACCCGGCTCGCGCCCGGCTCCATGCCCCACCCCCCGCATCACCATGCGCACGAGGAGATGTTCCTGGTCCGCGAAGGAACCATCGAGGTAACCCTCAAAGGGCAATCAACCCACCTCGGTCCCGGCTCGGTGGGTTTCGCGGGATCCAACGACGAACACGGAGTCCGTAACATCGGCCCAACCCCCGCGGAGTACTTTGTAGTGGCGATGGGAAAAGACGCATAAGCGATTTTGGATTTGCGATTTTGGATTTTGGATTGAGCCCGCAAGCCTCATCATTACGGCCTGCGAGCCCAAATCCAAAGTGTTTACCTGGCGACCTGGATTCCTGTGTGTTGCTCCAGAGAAGATCTAACCCCAAAGGGCTCCTTGCGGATTTTGAAATTGCGGTCTTGGATTGGGAATGCGGCAGACTCACCGTTTCCCAATCCAAAATCCAAAATCTAAAATCCAAAATCAAGAAGCCTTGGGCAGGTGCGCCAACGCCTCCCGAATTTTCGCCTCCGGATATTCGTAATCAAAAAGCTCGCCGGCAAAGTACTTCTCGTACGCGGCCATATCAAAGTGCCCATGCCCACTGAGGTTGAAGAGGATGGTCTTCTCTTTGCCCTCTTCCTTGGCTTTCAGTGCTTCGTCCACGACGCAGCAGATGGCATGGGAAGTCTCCGGCGCCACGATCAGGCCCTCGGCGCGGGCAAACGTCAGCGCGGCTTCAAAGCACTTCAATTGCGGATAGCTTGCCGCTTCCACAATGCCCTCACGATGCAGCAGGCTCACCAGGGGTGACATACCGTGGTAGCGCAGGCCGCCCGCGTGGATTCCCGGTGGAACGAAGTCGTGCCCCAGCGTATCCATCTTCAGCAGCGGTGTCATGCCGCTCTTATCACCGAAGTCGTAAGCGTAAATGCCTTTGGTCATCGTGGGGCACGCAGCCGGCTCCACCGCGACCAAGCGGATGTCTTTACCCGCGGCCTTTACCGGCACAAACGGGAATGCCAGGCCCGCGAAATTGCTTCCGCCCCCGCA
>JARLGN010000503.1 GCA_031292775.1 Acidobacteriota bacterium
AAACCCCGCCGACCCAGTGGTTAAATGAGACCCTCTTCACCGGCTATCACCGCTTTGCCTCGACGACGCGAATTCTCTCAGATACGGAGGCGCCCGAGAGCACAGTACCCAGCGCGCAGATGAAGGGGCCTGCGGAAATGGCTCCCATCATACAAGTGAACGTCAACAGAGTGTTGGTGCCAGTGGTGGTTCGCGATCGACAGGGGCGCGCCGTAGGCGATCTGAAGCAAGAGGATTTTCAAGTCTTCGAAAATAACAAACCGCGCGTCATCTCCGCATTCACGATCGAGAAGCGCGGGGCCGCGGAAGTGAATGCGATGAGCGGCCCGGCGGGTGACGCTGAGCCGTCGGCTGCGTCCAATGCCGCGCCGCCCGCGCCAGCGCCGCGGCGCTTTATCGTCTTCCTCTTTGACGACCGGCACTTGATCTTCCAAGACCTGGCGTACTCACAAGAGGCGGCCGTGAAGGCGCTGGATGGGGCCTTGTCGGGATCTGCCAAGGCCGTGGTCCTCTCCACTACCGGAAGCACCAACAGCGGTCTGACAGCCGATCGCGCGAAGTTGCAAGAGGCGATCATGGCCGTGAAGCCGCAAGGCATGTTTCGCCCCACTACTACGGGATGCGTCAAAATCGATTACTACCAAGCCGACCAGATCGTCAACCAGCGTAACGATGCCGCATTCATGGACGCGGTCAGGCAATATGATGCCTGCAATCACCACACGCAGGGAGAATGCGGAATTTCGTTGCAGGCACAAGCCGCAAATGCGCAGCAGGATTCGCTGCAGGTGGAATGCATCAAAAGGACGCCGCCCGGGATCTACGTGATGACGACCGCCAGGGAATTCCTGGTGGAGCGCGTGCGCGATGTTCTCGATACCTACGTCTTTATCGGGGGCGTGGTGCGCAAAATGGCAACCCTGCCCGGACAGCGCACGCTGATCCTGATCTCGCCCGGCTTTCTCAACATCGATCCGGACGCGGAGGCGACGGAATCGCGTATTATCGACCTCGCGGCGCAGTCGAATGTCACCATTCACGCACTGGATGCGCGCGGTATGTACACCACGGCGACGAGCGCCAGTGACGATTTGCCGGGCGCGAATCAAGCGGTACACGATCAATTCCGCCGCGCCGCCGAGTTACAAGCCGACGCCCCGATGGCGAACCTTGCCGACGGAACCGGGGGCGACTTCTTTCACCACAGCAACGATCTGGACGCGGGATTCAAGAGATTGACGGAGGCGCCGGCGGTTGTCTACGTGCTCGAACTTTCGCTCGACGGCGTGAAGGCGGACGGCAAGTTTCACCGCTTGAAGGTGAAGGTACATCGGGACGGCGTGGACATAAAGGCGCGTAGCGAGTTCTTCATGCCTAAAGTCGGAAGAGACAAGAAATAGCATTGGATAAGCCGGGCTTCAGCCATTCTGTGACGGTCCCAAATCAGTGTTTATCCGGATTGTTGGTGGTTGACCGCCAACCCGGAAGTTACTCGAAAGTTAATTTTTCGACAGGGACCAGTGCCAATGTCATCTTGAATCCAAAACAGGATTCGTCACGAGGGGCCAGCACGTTCGTGATTTTTTCGGCAGGAATCAGGCTTTTTAGGCAAGCTCGCGACTTCTTGGGTATAAACACCGCTTTTGCCATTATTTAAGCAAAGCCCGCAGAGGGAATGAATATTATTGAAAATGAACCCATTTACAGGCTAAGGCCTGGGAGATTTTGGGAGCGGCAAACGGCACGGATGCAGCAGTGCCCTTTCAAATCAACGAGTCTCTAAACAGGCTTCTTGGAACCATTCCAAAGACCAGCAAGGCCGGAGGCGACACTTCCTCCGGCGATGCTCTCCTCTTCGAAATATTGTGAGCGCCTGCCCTGATGCAGAGAATTAGCTGCATACGGCGCACAATGGGAATTGAGTCGAGCGTCAACAGGCTGATCGCAAGGGCGGGGAGCACCGCACCCCCAGGCGCGGAACGCGTTTGTCTTCCCGAATTAGGGAGGCAAGCAATCGAATGCGCCCCGAGAATGCCACCTAACTCCTTTAACGTCTATATTCTGCGGGGAACTCCAGTGGAATCAATATTTTAGAGCGAACCCCATGCCGTAAACGCATGAAAAGAGAGAATTTACCCCCAGAATAGGGGGGAGGGGGGGTACTTCACGAACCTAAACGCCGCTCTCTCCGCTCAGCCTCCAACAACCACCTTCGGAACGCGAGCCTCCGGCGCCGGCAACTCCGGAAACGCCGCATGCGGCTCCGTCTGGTACCAATACGCGGTGGAATAGAAGTTGTCCGCGCGGTCGTTGGCATGGCCGTGCTCAATGGTCACCCGAATCGACTTTTCGAAGGTGATCGGGCTTTCGATGTGCCAGCGATACAGACAATAGCGCCCACCCGTCCGTTCCGGGTCCACAATGTACGGCGCACCCTGCCGCATGTTGGCAAAAGCCTGGCCATAAAAATCCCATGCCCCGTTGTAGTAGTCCTCGGTGCCCGTGCCGTTGATGGTAGGCATAACGTCGCCATCGATAAACATCATGTCGTCGCCCTCGCCAAACCATCCGTCCGTGTTCTGCTCCACAGCCTGGGTCACACCCACAAAATGTCCCCTGCCCGTCGCTTCCAGAAACACGTAGTTGTCCTCGCCCTTCAGGTTCTTGCCGCTGGTATCCGCAGACTTCTTGCACGGCGCAGCCTGCCGATACTGCGCGTGAAAACGCCCCAGCCCCTCCGGCAACTTCGCGACCGTCGTGTAGTCGATAGCGAAGTAAAGGCTGTCGGTACGAACCTTGCCTTCGTTGGTCAGCGTGATCTTCGCCCCACTGGCAAACGGCATCTGGAAATACGCATTCAGCGCCTTCATCGGCGCCACCGCCAGCAGCGCCGATTGGTAAGTGAAGTACTCGCCCAGCCCCAGTCCATAAAAGTCCCCTATGGGAACCTCGATCGACGGCGCGCTTTCCCCATCCCACCACGCCCGCAGCACCAGGTTCTTCAGGTGCATGCGGTCCTCTGAGCTGATGGTGAACCAGATATGCGTCACCACCCCCGCGCCAGTCACATCCAGGAGCGTCGCCGTCGCGCCCGGTTCCACCGGAACCGCGTCGGCGTTGCCCCCCGTGCGGTCCCAGCTTGAGGACCGCCGCGTCTTGTAGTCGCGCAAACGCGCCTGGGCAAACAACTGTTCCGCCGCCCTGTGCTCTGCTTCGCCGGGCGCTCCCATCGCGCCGCTTGACCCACTTGGCTCAGCCGCGGCGTGGGCCGCGTCCAGGCCCAGCAGTGCGGACGCTGATACCCCGGCGGCCGATACCCCGGCCACCGATGCCATTGCGCCCAATATCCTGCGCCGTGAAGGGAACGTCGGATTCGGGTCGGATGAATGCATACAAAACGCCTCCTGTCAGATTTGCAATGAAAGCGTGTTGTAGTCGGGTACGCCGCAGGCTGTCAAGTTTTGCAGGCCATCCGATCTCATCGTTTGCGTTCCTTCAGATGGTGGCTGTCGGCCGCCTTCAGCGTCATTCCATACAGAATCTTGAACTGCTCAATCTCTTTCAGCGTTTGCGGTGAGAAGGGCGCCTTTCCCTCGAAGGCATGCAGCACGATTCCCTCCAGAAGATCGCCCAGGGTCATGTCCTTCTGTTCGGCAATGGCCTTCAGCACCTTCAGCATGCGCTTTTCCATCCGGACTCCGGTCTGGACGCGCTCCACTTCCACGGGTTGGTATTCCTGCTTTTCTTGTGACATAGGTACATATATACCATGGTACCAATAATTCGTCAATCGACCTTTGTTGCTCTTCTCGCCATTCTGCCCGCTCCCTGGGGTTTTGCACTTCACCCCTTGCCTGTTATGGTCAGTGAGGAAACTCTTGAAAAGACCCTGAATGAATCCACCATAGGAACCCGCGGGCATGTTGAAGCGCTGGAGAATCCGGATACTCCTGTTCCTGGCCGTCCTCGGCCCCGGATTCATTACCGCCAACGTCGATAACGACTCCGGCGGCATCCTCACTTACTCTCAGGCTGGCGCGCAGTACGGTTACACCCTGCTGTGGACCATGATTCCCATCACCATCGCTCTCATCGTGGTCCAGGAGATGTGTGCCCGCATGGGCGTGGTCACGGGCAAGGGCCTCAGCGACCTCATCCGCGAGGAGTTCGGCCTCCGCCTCACCGTGGTGTTGATGGTGCTCCTGGTGGTGGTCAACTACACCAACGTGGTCAC
>JARLGN010000068.1 GCA_031292775.1 Acidobacteriota bacterium
AATGTCACGATTGGTGCAAGTGGAATGAACCGTAATCACCTGTGCGTCCGGCAAGCAGGTATGCATGGAAAGGTCGACCAGAAGTAAGGAGACTTCCGAACCCTCGTCCCCCTTCCGGGCGGAAGGACGCCGCGTGGAATACCAAAACGTTTGGTTCTTCTCCCTCACCGTCCGGTGGCGGTAGGAATAGAACGGTTCATAGTGGGTAAGTTCCTGGGTCTCCGGATCGGAACTAACGACATCCTCTATGGAGAAAATCTCGGTGGCCATCCTCCGCCGCGCATCCGGAACCACGGGATACTCCGACCGCCGCTGGGTCAGCATGATCGGCTCGGCCGTCTGAGGAAACAGGTTGATAATGGGCGAGCACCCCAGAACTATCGCTTTGGCCGTAACGCCCACTGCCAGTCTTTGCTGCCGCTGCTCGGGTTCAAAAGGGGCGACGAGGAAGATGATTTCCACACGTCCGCCAGGAATCGCTTTCAAAGGTTGTTCCAGGTCGTTCAGTTCAAAAAACAGGAACTTCTCAGGAAATGCGAAATACTCCTGCAGCAGCCTGTAGCCATCGAAAGACCTTCGCGGGTACGGCAACACAGATTCAGATTCGGAAAATCCCATGGGCCGCAAGGACTTCGCGCTGAGAGTGTGGGCGGGCTTCTTGGCGTTGTCGGGGTCCCTCACGATGATTTGACGGCAATTGTTCGAGAGAAGTTCATACAACGTGTTTACCACATCGCCTTCACCGTTCAGATAGAACCGCAGGGATTGCATCTGCAGCTTGTCGAAACAGACGTCGGGAAAGCAGCGAAGTTCCACCCGAAGAGCTGCCACCGCGTCAGGAGCGCGCAAGGGGGGATTGAGTTTGTCGGGGGTGACCCACCGGGCATCGCTTACCTCAAAGGGCCAGAGGGTGACGTCGTAGGAAGTGCGAAATTTACAGGGAACGCCATCCACCGGCCGGGAGTACAGAACGGAGTCCCGGGGAATACTGAGTCCGGAAGTAAGCTTCCCCTGTTCCGGATCCAGGCGAAACTGCGCGACCGTCATGGAGGGGATGGGGCGAAGAAAATGGGGATAAAGGACGTTGAGCAATCCCTCGGTTATCTGAGGGAATTCATCGTCGATTTTCAAATGAACACGCGCGGCGAGAAGGGCAAACCCCTCAAGCAGCCTCTCGACGTGCGGATCGTCACAGCGGTTCACATCCAGTTGCAGGCGCGCGGCGATCTTGGGGTGCTTTTCGGCGAACTCCTTCCCCATCTGCCGGAGGAAGGTGAGTTCGTTTTCATAATAGTGGAAAAGATCGTCTCGCATTCTATGTGCTCTTGACCTTGTACTCGCCGCTGGTCGGCTCTAACAACGTGTCAAAGAAAATCGGCTCCGGAGCCGGGTCCATGCGCAGCAAGCCTTCAATGTTGAAGTGGATGCCATGCACTTCGTCCGTGGAAGGCTCAACGGTTACCTTCACAGCCATGAGCCTGGGCTCGTAAGAGGAGATCGCGGCCTTAATGGATTTCGACAGGAGGTCTTGGTCCTTGGGCGATCGAAGGTACAGGCTTGAGGTGTCATGGACGCCATAATTGTAAACCGAACGCTCCACCTCCCGCAGAGACTCCGGGGGCTCATCGATGGTGCTGCGCGTATTAAAGAGCCACTCCAAATCCCGCCGGAGCGCAGCCCTCAATTCTCGCAGAGACTGGGCCCTGGTCATGGGCGGCTCCAGTTTGCGTTCTGGTTCCTGATCGATGAGTCGATCCAGAACCGACAACGTTACGGGGCCTTCTTTATCTAAAGATGCCATTAGGTTCCAAGACAGGTGATGGCCTGAACGGGATCGAGCCGGACGACTTTCTGGAAGAGCCTATTCTTTTCCGAGTCGTCTCCCTGTACTCTCTGGCTGTTCTTCATGATCATCACCAAGGCTTTGGCGATCGTCTTGGGGTTTTCCCAGGTTTCCAGGTGATTAGCCTCAATGCTTGCCGCCAAGTCCTCAATAATGGGCTGTGCAATTTCAGTCTTCCCAGCCGCAGTGCAGATTTCGGCGAGTTGCCATCTCCGGAAGAATTGCCCCCTGCCCGTAAGCTGTTTTTCGACCTCGTGGGTCATGATGTCAATGGCCTTTTCCGCTTGCCCGGCCTTCAAGGCCTCGGTCGCCAGATCGTAACTGTCGGCGAATTTTCTATGCCATCCCGGGGCCGAATAATTTTCCACCACCGGAGCCTCTGTGGCCGAACTACCGTCTGCGGCAGCACCATCCTCCGGGGCGGGAGTACCGTCCGCGGCAGGAGTAACGTCTGCCGCCGGAATCGGTGTCTCTGCGGCCAATTCCCGCAACCACGCTTGCGTTTCGCGATTGGCGGCGGGAGTGTCATCCAGCAAGCTGACATCCAGTGCTTGCGGCACATCGCGCACCAGCGTTTTCAATTCACTCAGAATGGCAATGGCAATGCCGGAATAGTCGCTCCCCAATCCCGCGCAGGCATCGACAGTGAACTTCTGGAGATCCAGCCAGCCGCGGCTACACGGCAGGGACATGGAGTTTTCTGCGGCCTCCAGCAACTCGCTCCACTTCCCTTCGATGGCGAGTCGCTTGATATGCTGCCGCAATTCAGTGGGTGGGCCTTCCAAAAGGATCATATCCTGCTTGCTCAACGCGGCCCGCAATTCACCCCAACGCAAACCCCTCATCATTAAGAAAGGCGCAGGGCTGAAGGGATCGAGTTTACGCAGGGCGGCGGCAGCGCGTGCCACAGCGGTGATCGCTTCTCGACGCTCCGCCGGTTCCTTGTCGCCAAAGGGGATCACAATGCCGGCGGGCCCCCCTCCCACGCGCGCGCGTGTTTCGCCCGGAACCGACTCTGCGCCCCCGGCGGCAACTTCGCCGCCGCTCTCCTCAGGTTGATCTTCCACCGGGTCAGGGTCAGTCTCACGCTTCTTTTGCAGAAGCAGATGGACGGTATGCCGGACCTCCTGAAGAGCTTTCTTCAAATCCATAAAGCTGGGAGAGGAATCTCCGAATTTATCCCGGCAGAGGGAATCAAAGGCCTCCAGAATCTTTGTGGATTCATCCAGTGTAGCTTCGGCGCCTGCGTAGAATGCCTTGGGGGTTTCATCGAAGGACTTGTCAAATACTTCCGGATCGAGTTTCCCCTCGCCGAGAGCTCTCGCCCGCGCGGTTACCTTTTCCTCGGTGTCTGCCTGTGCTTCGGTGGGAATCTTTCTTGATTCAGTGTAATCCACCCACCCATGTCCCGCCCGGTTGAGAGGGACAGACCGCAGAGGAAATCCCAAACTTGTCCCGACCCATTGCAAAGGAGTGGCCCGAAGTTCCGCGTCTCCATCCTCAAGCTGCGGGTAGACCGTATCCCAGAAGGTTGTCGTCAAGTCCTGAATAAGCTGCAAACCCTGCTTCAGACCGGCGATACCCTCTTTTCGCACCAGAGCGTCGGTGAGCCAGGCCGCAAGCTGCAGGTCTTTAGTTTGGGTGGCAAGCGCCTCCGTGGCCAGTTTTATGACCAGGGGGTAGTCAGCCTTTTTGCCTTGGGTTACCCAATCGCCCTCGGAGACTTCCTCCTCTTCACGGCGGGCTTCCTTGATCTGATCGTAAATGGGAGCATAGCGAAGGTCCTCTCCGCTAGGGTTTTCTCCCGGAATCGGGTTGAGTAAATTGTCGGGAAGGGGCATAGGAACCTACGATATGGGTTGAGGGAGATTGATTTCGAGTTTTCGGATTTCGAGAAGCGGGAATTCCTCGCCGTCGACGAGCAACATTTTCTGACCGACCGGCACAGTCTCTCCTGATTCGTTTTCCACCCATGCCGTCATGCGACCCAGGCGAACAGCGTCATCATGATCTTGCCAGGCAAAGGGAGTAAGGACGGGCAGCAGGAGTTCGCCGAGCTCCGTATCTTTCAATGCGGGTCCGCCCCGCACGCGGGCAGGAGCCCACAGCAAATCCCGCAAACGGCGCGGTTTATCCATTTCGACCGAGGCAAGGTGCTCGAAGTTCATCCACATATAATTGCCGCCGGCAAAGACCTCGAGCCGCGGCCCAATTCGAGGATCTGCGTCCGCAATGGAATGGAAGGGGTTCCCGTTCAGAGTTCCCGAGACGGCAGCTCCGGTAGCGGCCTCGTTACCCAGGGGTTTCGGGTACTCCTTCTTTGTGAACAGATCGTGGCGGGTTCTGTCTGCCTGAAGGGCACTCCGGTAAACCAGAGCTCCCATTTCACGGTTTATGTCATCTGATCCCAGGATGTTGAGCTGTTTCTCGGCACGGTCGTACTCCCCACTGAAACAAAGAAGCTCAAAAAGAAAAATGCGGCGCTTCGAATCCTCGGGGTGGTTTCGCACCTCGGCATTTAATGCCTGAATCGCGTCATTGAGCTTGCCGGCTTGAAGAAGTTGATTGGCGTTTTCCATGTCCATTGTCCAGTGAGACCCGGTTCTCCTGTCTAAGCTTTGCCCTGCGCGAGATCGTAGGTCATTTGTCCTGCCGAGGTCAGCAATCCACTCTTGCTCTGCACCTTGTAATCCATACTTACTTTGTCAAACGAGAGCGAAACCGTCTCTGTTCCCAACCCTTCGCTGGCCCGCGAAGAGCTTTGCTGGACAGACGTAATCAATACTCCCGTCAACGTGATCGTCAAAAAGTCCTCGGGCGTCTTGTTGCCTGTCGATTTGCTCCAGGAAATTGTTGCAGTCTTAAAAATTTTGCCAGTGGCGGCAGCACTTAGCAGTTGGACACTCGCTTTGTCAAAGGCCTTTGTCAGGGTAATCTCGGTCATTGACACCCTTCCGCCCTTGACGACACCGTCCTTGGTGTTGATCGGAGAGTTGCTGACCCCCCACTGAAACGAAACAATTTCTATTTCGTTGCTGTGCGTTGAGGATGGGCTTTCACCCTGAATTGACGCGAGATCTAGGTGAATTTCGACCCCATTACTTGCTGGCCGCGTCTGTGCACCTGGAACTAGAGATACTGGAACTAATGGCATGGATTTCTTGCCTCACAGTGGTTGATATCGTTGTTCACTTCCCCTACTGCCGGGGCACGGGTGGGGTTGCACCCAATCACCCTTCCCCGAGGAGCAGGGTCGCTAGCGGAAAACAACACCTAACTTCGGATCTTCAGGCAGCCCACCCCTCATTCTCCGGTGCCTGCCGCCCTGAGAAAACTATCCTGCGCTTCCCAAGACCTAACGCAGGGCGAAGCTTCCACCCTGTTGTCACTGAAAAGTGTAGAGTATGTCAGATGCATGAAGCTTCGTGGCGTCCCGGGTTGAGAACGGGACGCCACGAATTGTAACGTTTGAGGCTAGCTAGATTCCCGCTTTGTAGCATCATACTTTGCGGTTCCGGCCGCGGTCAGATTTCCATCTTTGCCCTGAACCTTGTAATCGTATTCAAAGGCAGCAAAGGCAAGGGAAATTGACTCTGCACCGATATCCTCACCTGACGAGCCACCGGTTTGGAAGCTCGCGATGTGGATTTCAGTAAGCTTGATCGTCAGGAAGTCTGCGGGGTTCTTGTCGCCGGTCGACTTGCAGCATGTGAGCGTCCCGGTGGCAATGTGCTTGCCAGTGCAGCACAGTTCCAGCAGCTTGGCGCTCCCCTTATCCACCGGTTTTGAGATACTGATGTCGCTAATCGAAACCTTACCGGCGCTTAAGCCGGTACCATGTATGCTGGTTGGATTGCTTGCTCCCCAGCTCCAGGAATGGAGTTCGATTTCGCCGGAATGCTTCGAGGAAGCACTCTCACCGGTAATGCCATCTAACTTCAAGAAGTATTCTATCGCCATAAGTTTTCCTCTCCTCTCGGTATTTGCAACTGTGGAAGAGCACGCGGCGGACTTGCGGGCCAAGTCCGCCACAGAATTCCCAATGACTAACCTTTTGCGGGCGGCGGCAACGATGCAACCAACCGCAGGGACACCGTAAGTTCGTCGAGTTGGAAGTGCGGGCGCAGATAAGCCACGGCCCGGTACACTCCCGGTTTACCCTTGACTTCTTCCACGTCGACCCGCGCCTCACGCAAGGGGTACTTTGCCTTGGTGGCTTGCGAAGCCGAGTCGTCGGTTGTGACGTATTGCGTGATCCATCGGTTGAAGAACATCTGGAGTTCTTCTTTGGAGGTGAAGCTGCCGATTCTGTCCCGCATCATGGCCTTCAAGTAGTGTGCAAACCTGCAGCACGCCATGATGTAGGGTAATTGGGAAGAGAGGCGGGCATTGGCATTGGCCGCGTCGCTATCGTACAACTTGGCTTTATTCGCGGACTGCACGCTGAAGAATGCCGCCTTGTCCGTCCCCTTACAGTGCACCAACGGGATCAGGCCCTGGTCCGCCAGCTCTTTCTCCCGGCGGTCCGTGATCGCAATCTCCGTCGGACATTTCAGTGCCACGTCCCCATCGTCGGTCCGGAAAGTATGGGAAGGCAATCCCTCCACCAAACCTCCGCCTTGAACACCGCGAATGGCCGCGCACCATCCGTAGAGAGCAAAGGCGCCGGTCATGCGTGCTCCCATGGCATAGGCAGCATTGCCCCACAGATATTTGTCGTGCTCAGTTCCATCGACACCTTCCTCGTAATTAAAGGCATCAACCGGAACCGTATCCCTGCCGTAGGGAAGCCGCATCAAAATGTGGGGAACGCAGAGTCCCACATAACGGCTGTCATCACTCTGCCGGAATCCCTTCCATTTGGCGTATTCTGTGGTATCGAAGATCCGCCCAATGTCCCGGGGTTGGTCCAACTGAGTGAAGCTTTCCATATTCATGAGCTGGGAAGAGGCTGCGGAGATGAAGGGGGCATGCGCAGCTCCCGCCACCGCTGCCATCTTTTCGAGAAGCTCAAGGTCTTCCGGGTGCTTGCTGAACTCGTAATCGCCAATCAGCGCGCCATACGGACTGCCGCCGAAAACCCCGAACTCTTCTTCGTAGATCTTTTTGAACGCGGCACTTTGATCGAATTCCGGGGCGCGTTGGAGGTCCCGCAGAAGATCCTTCTTGGAGACATTCAATACCTTGATCTTCAGCATGGCGCTGGTTTCGCTCTGACTGATCAGGTACTTTAGGCCCCGCCAACTGGCTTCAAGCTTCTGAAGCGTGGGATTGTGGAGGATTTCGTTAAGCTGGATGGAGAGCAGATGGTCGATCTGTGCAATGCGCGCATTGATCATCGCCTCGGTGTCTTTGGAGACCGTTACCTCCCCCTCTAACACCTGGACGAGGAACTCTTTGACTAGATTCTTGCCGCGTTCCCGAGTGGCGGCATCCGTTCCTACTCTCCCAGTCTCGACAATCTGGTCAAGTAGAGTTCTTTCACCGACCTGCTCGGTACTCTGCGTTGTCGCGGCCGCTTTTGCTTCGTTAGCCATTGTTCCCCTCCTTTCCTTCTTCTTTCTTGGGTCCGATTTCCGACCGCAACTTATTTAACTTCTCAGTATTGCTGACGGTTTCCAGCAGGATTTCATCCAATTTGTCGTTGGTTTGCAGGGCACCTTTCAGATCACTGAGACGGGTACGAAGTTCCAGGAGTTCACGCAAAGGCTTCACTTGGCGTGCAACCTTCTCGGGCTCGAAGTCTTCCATACTTTTGAATTTGAGGTCGACCTTCAACTGTCCCGCATCGGCATCTTCACTCAGTTTGTTCTCCACTGAGAATGCCACGTGCGGTTTCATGCTTTCCAGCACGCTGTCAAAATTGTCCAGCGTTACTTCAATGAACCGCCGATCTTTGAGTTTGGGTAGCGGGTCGACAGGTTGACCGGAAAAATCACCCAAGACTCCCATTACGAAAGGAAGTTCCTTGATTTCGATTGCCCCGCCCGTTTCCACGTCGTATGTAACGTGGACGCGTGGGGGTCGCACCCTTTCAAGCCTCTTTTGGACGCTCTCTGCCATAGGGCACTCCTTAAGCTTTTATATTTGCCTGTACATCTGTCTGGCGGGATTATCAACGAATGTTTACTCATTGTCAAAGGGAAAAAAGCATGGGAAAAAAGCGTGTCCGGTGCTGGTGTAATTTGGCTTGGAATCGCTGGCGAAATGCCACCGGACATTGGCACTCGCAAGTTAGCCCGCCTGGCAAGGTGGATTGTGAGGAGTCGGGAGGGTCACCGAGGGGTTTCCCGAGTCCCCAGCCTGGTTGCCTGGGGGTAGAGGGGGGGGACTGAGCACCTCAAGAAAACGCCTTCCTCAAGGGCGTGGGTGCTTTGCTCGACGACTACCGGAGCTTGTGGATTTCGCGGATGCGGGATGTGGTGACAATCCGGTCGAGTTGGGGATGCTTGAATACCAGGAACATATCACGGCCAATGTACCCCGGACTAGCCTCTATCATGGGGCTGCTTCCAATGGATCCTTCGATTTCTACATCAATGGGTTCCGGACAGAACGTGGGATGCCCTGAGATGCACACGTGGGACTCCGTGCCCTTTACCAGTCGATAGTGGCGATGTTGGGTCACAATATCCACCACAGAACCATCCGCGAGGTCTTTCAGGTAAAATCCCTGCTCGCTTCCTGGTTGGCCCTCCGGAAAATCGCATTTCTGAACCGAATTCGAATGAGGCATAATTGAAGATCCTCCCTCCAATGTCGAGGCCCATCCATGATTGAGCACGCTTGACACCAACTCCCAGCCTTTGGCATCAAGTTCTTTATTTCTAATGATAAACGCACGCTTGATGGGGGTTTGCAGAGGGGCTTATCTGTGTAATAAATGCGAGTCTTCGCCGGCAGAGTGTAATAAACCCACATTTCCAATTTGAACTCAATTTCTGAATCTTCGGATCGTCGCCATCATCGACAACATCCACGCGGGCGCAAACGGGTCAGTTTCGGTTTCTGGGATTCTCGGGAGAGGCAAAATGGTACCTTCCGCGGCCCCGGTGAGCACCTGGAAGTGCAAATCCGACTTCCGGTTGCTTCGGCGGTGGTAAGATATGTCCCATCGGCCGGGCCGGAGATCGATACTGGAAATCCCGGCTAAATTCGCCTCTGCTGCTTGATTGCGGTACGATATACCTAATCGCCGGTGCTATTAGGGCCTTTAGGACATCCTGAGTCTCGACTACTTGCAAAGGGAAAATGGTGCGGTATGCGGGCTTCGCTTTAACGCTGACAGCAAAAGCGGACCGAGCGGCATACAGGCCACCCAGCGAATTCCGTGTCCAAGAAACAACTCCTTGAACCCCGTCTCCTTGAGCTACTCGAGACGGGTCTAGAGCACCACCGGGCGGGACGCGTGGCCCTCGCCGAGGCTTGTTATCGCGAGATGCTCAAGGTCGACCCACGGTGCGCCCGGGCGCTCCACTTGCTGGGCTTGATGGCACAGCAAGCGGGTCAACATGGGGAGGCCATCCAGTTGATCAGCTCGGCCCTTACCCTGGATCCGGATGAACCGGATATCCTGAACGACCTCGCAGGGTCATATCTCCTCCGCGGTGAGACGCAAGCCGCCATGGATTGTTACCAACGGCTGGTTGAACTGCGCCCGGGGTCGGCGCGAGCGCATTACTGCCTCGGCGTTGCGCAGGAACTGCTCGGGCGGTTCAATGCCGCAAAGGACTCCTATCAACAAGCTATCGCTCTCAAGCCAGACTCCGCGGATTTCCACTGCGGCTTGGCCAGGAATCTGTATAAATGCGGGGATCTCCATGCGGCGGTCGAATCCTACGAGCGCGCCTTGGCCCTGAATCCCAACCGGTACGAGATCCACAATGGCCTTGGCCTGGCCCTCACAGATCTGGGGCACTATGAGGCGGCTGGTGAAATCCTCCAGAAAGGGCTCTCACTTCAACCTGCTTGCGCACGGATCTACGCCTGCTTGGGATACCTTTTTGACTCTAAAGGAGAGCTGGCCCCAGCGGCGGAGGCCTACCGTCGTGCCCTAAGGCTCGACCCCACATTGGTGTCCGCACATTGCCATTTGGGGTTAATTCTCTTCGGGCTGGGCGAGCTCGCAGAAGCCGAAGCATGTTTCCATCGCGTTCGGGCTTTGGACCCCGACTCCGCAGAGGCGACTTTCTATCTGGCCACCATTCATCTACTGCAAGGCCATCTCTCTCTCGGCTGGAGAGAATACGAATCCCGCTGGTGCACCGGCGCTGGGCTTCGTCAGGACAGAATGTTTTCCCAACCCCAATGGAAGGGTGAACCTCTGGAAGGCGCGCGTATTCTGCTCCATGCCGAACAAGGTCTGGGGGACACCCTGCATTTTGTGCGTTATGTTGCCCTGGTTGCCGCTCGGGGAGGACAGGTCGTCCTGGAGGTCCAACCAAGGTTACGTCGCCTGCTCTCCGCAACTGAGGGAGCGTGGCAAGTGCTCAGTTACGGCGAGAGCCTCCCGGACTTCACTTGGCAGTGCCCACTGGCCAGTCTACCCCTGGCCTTCGCCACGGAATTGAACACGATTCCTGCGAATATCCCCTTTGTATACCCAGACCCAGCCCTGGTGGAGATATGGCGTCAACGGCTTCAGGGAGATAAGTTGCGAATAGGAATTGCCTGGAGCGGTAGCCCATCGA
>JARLGN010000504.1 GCA_031292775.1 Acidobacteriota bacterium
ATCCTCCGTCGGCGGCGCCGGGCCGTGATGCTTTCCTTCCAGCGGAGTGGGCCGTGGTGCGCCGCTGCCGCACTCCCAAACAGGTGCAGGAATATCTCCGCAACCTTCCTTACAACTGGGAAAAGGGCGGGGAAACGTTGCGGACATTTCGCGGCGTGGTGAGCCATGGCAGCGCCCACTGCCTGGAGGGCGCACTGAGCGCGGCGACCATCATGGAGCAGCACGGCTACCCGCCGCTGCTATTGGATCTAGAATCGCAGGATCAGCTTGACCACGTTCTTTTTCTCTTTAAAAGGGACGGACGCTGGGGAACCATCGCCCGTTCGCGGGACGCGGGACTGCACGGGCGCAAACCCGTGTTTCGAACTATTCGCGATCTGGTGATGAGTTATGTGGATCCCTACGTGGATGGGAAAGGACGCATCACCGGTTACGGGGTTGCCGACCTGCGCACCCTGGTGAAAGGCGATTGGCGGCTTTCCCCGAAGAACATCAAGGAAGTGGAACGCGCCCTCATTAAAATGCCCCACAAATCCATTCAAACTTCCGAGCGCCGATACCAAGCGATCCTGCGGCAGTTCCGGGCGTTTCGCAAAGATCACCCTGACAAACCCGCCACGTTCTATTCCAACCGGCCGCTGTGGCTGTGAAGTTGCCTCAGGAGGATTGGCGGTTACCCAGTGCATCCATCTGTCCCACCATCTCTTCCGGTGGTTCACCGCTCCGCATACCCTGGGCCAGGATAAGCTGACGTGCTTCACCGCGCATCGCCGGCCATTTCGAACCGAACACCAGCGAGCCCGCGATGCAGGCAACTCCCCCTATCGCCACGGTTAGCGGCGCGCCGAGGCGATGGGCAAGAGCTCCCGCCACCAACGCGCCAAACGGAGCCATACCCATAAACATCATGGAATAGACGGACATTACGCGCCCACGCAAAGCGTCGGGCACCATGGTTTGGATCAGGGTGTTGGAACTCGCCATCTGGATCAACATGCAAAAGCCCGCCGGCAAAAGCAGGGCGACGGAAAGGGGCAGCGAACGCGAGAGCGAAAACAGGATCAGGCTGGCGCCGAAACCAGTGGAGGCGAAAATAATCCAGCGGCCCAGGCCGCGCACTTCGCGCCGCGCTGCCATCACCAGGGTTGCGGCGAGCGCGCCCACGCCCGTTGAACCCATCAGCAACCCCAGGCCGCGCGCGTCAGAATGTAGAATTTTGTCCGCGAAGACGGGCATCAGCACGGCATAAGGCATGCCCGTCAGGCTGACCAATCCGAGCAGTAAAAGCAGGGCACGGATGGGCCCGGTGTGCATCACGAAGCGGAACCCTTCCTTGACGCTTTCCAGCCCCGACACCGTCCGCTTAGGCTGCCGGCGCGGGATGACGATCATCAGCAGCAGGCCCGTGATGACCGCAATATAGCTCACGCCGTTGGCAAAAAAGCACCACCCTTCACCAATGGACGCCACCAGGATGCCGGCGACGGAGGGCCCCAGCACACGCGCCCCGTTAAACATGGCGGAATTCAGCGCGATGGCGTTGATCAGGTCCTCCGGGACAACCATCTCGATGATGAACGCCTGGCGCGTTGGGATATCAAATGCATTCACCACGCCCAGCAGCGCCGCCAGCAACATGATCTCCCACACATGACGGTTGATCTGTCCAAGCAAGGTCAACGCCGCGAGGATGAAGGCGAGCACCATTGAGGCGGTCTGCGTAGCAATGATCGTGCGATGCCGGTTATAGCGGTCCGCGAACAATCCCCCCAAGGGGGCAAACAGAAACACCGGGATCTGTCCCGCGAAACCCACCAAGCCGAGCAGCAACGACGATTTGGTGAGTCGATAAACGAGCCACGCCTGCGCAATCGACTGCATCCAGGTGCCGATCAACGAGATGATCTGGCCGCAGAAGAACAGCCGGTAATTACGGTGCCGCAACGCGCGGAACATTACGGGCAGCCGTGATACGGGTTTTTCCGAAAGTGATTCAGTAATCAGCGCCGCCGCCCACGCTCAGTGTCGTCATTCATGCTTTAAGAATCCCTGATTATCATATCATTTTATGCTGCTGCGTCCGCACCCCGGAACAGCCAGTGGTGCCTAATTCCTGAGTTTGCAAGTGGGTGGGTGGAACTATCTCGGATCAGGTGTGTCGAAATCAACGCCATGATCTTCGTTCACGCGCTGGGTGGCGGGGAGGTCGAGTTCAGCAAGCGGGATCTGCCGCGTCCTCTGGTCGAAGAAAACCCAGAGTGTCTTGCCGGCGATAGCGTAATTCTGCACTTCCACCTTGTGGCCGTCGCGATAAGCGAGCACGGTTGTGGGAGGCATCTCCTGCGCCGGGGAAGGTGGCTCATAATTAACAGGCCCCTGAGAGTCTCGCCGGGCTTGATCCTCACGCAGCGATTCAACTTCCGCCGCCAGGTTGCCTTCCTGGTTGGCGAGTAAACCTCGCATAGGCACACTGTCCCGGAAATCCGAGCGTCGAGACGATTCCTGTAACGGAGGAACCATCGGTTCCACAACCAACAAAGCAATGGTGCGGGCGCTGGCGTTGCGATTCAAGGTCCAGCCACTATCCGCCAGGCACCAGGGATCTGCTCATCGGTTGGGCCGGCCCCCTCCGGCCGCGCCATGTCTTTTGCTTGACAAGAATTTTGTTATAGGCTACAATTGTTGCGTGATGCGGGGCTTGCCCGGGAGCGGGAGGAACTCATGGACCGGGCAGGAAGGGTTTTATCATGCCATTTGCCAAGCTCGATTTCCCACCCAATGCGGGGCTAAAGGTTGCAAGGCTGAGAGCGGAATCTGTCCGCCCTGGCCCTCGAATTTCAAGGCGACTTTGTGTCCCTGGCATACCCCCCGTGACGAACCCGCCAAAGCTGGTAACATCCTGAAAACAAAGGTCGCAAGAGGGTATTTTTTCATGCCGAGAAGCTGGCAATATACAGATAATAAACCGGTTACGTCGTTATTTCACAATGCGCTAATAGCATGACAAACTGCCCGGTTGAAGACAGGCCTCCTCGCCGCTGATTGGCGGCACGAAAGGGGTGCAGGGGGAGAGAATCCGCGTAAAAGCTGTTGGCTCTTATTTCTCCCTAAGGGCCCTGATGGGAGCAGGTTCAGCCCGCCTCTGCCATGCCGCTGTATTGATTTCAGGTGAACCCTTTGGGGGCTTGAGAACAGCACCCAGAGAATCGCTGAGGCTGGTGGGAAGTCCGGGTTAGCTACTAACTCCTGCCTTCGGAGTTCGCACGGCATAGATGGCCGCTGCGCCCAAAATACCTGCGGTGGTGATGATGGTCCAGGCGAGATTGTAACTGTGCGTGGCTTCGAAGATTCTCCCCGCCAGCACGGGTCCAAAGAACTGCCCCAGTGAATCGGCCATGATGATGATGCTCAGAAGCTTTCCGAGCGACGCCAAGCCGAAGCACTCGGCCGTGACCAGAGGAATCAGCAGGTAATCCGCTCCCATGGCAAATCCGAAAATTATTGCGAACGCCCACAGGGCGGCTGACTGCCGGGCCAGAAAGAGCAGCGGGATGGCTAATCCCAGAACCAGGTAGAACAACGCC
>JARLGN010000505.1 GCA_031292775.1 Acidobacteriota bacterium
CAAGTGTGCGTGGACGGCAACGACTTTCGGGTAATGTCCGACTCCGACCGGACGCGCTTCCGCCGCCATAAAATTGGCTTCGTTTTCCAGCGCTTCAACCTGTTGCCCACATTGTCCGCCCGTAACAACATTGCCATTGCCCAGCACATTCAGGGGAACGGATTCAACCCCCATCGTTTCGAGATGATCACTCGCATGCTGGGAATTGAGGCGAAACTGAATCACCGCCCCTATGCGCTCTCCGGTGGTGAGCAACAGCGTGTGGCGATTGCCCGGGCGGTGATTTGCGAACCCAAGATACTGCTGGCTGATGAACCGACAGGCAATCTGGATACAGAGAACTCCCAGATCGTGCTGGACATGTTGCGTGAACTCAATCGGACCTTCCGCCAAACCATCCTTATGATCACTCATAATCCTGAGGCCGCGGGGGTCGCGGACCGGATTATCCGCATGAAGGACGGGCGAATTATTTCAGATTGATTCCCGTCATACTTCTGGCTATTTTTTCAAGTTAGGACCTATGGCCGAGCCGGCTGACATCCACGAACACGCGCTTCCCCGGCAGCGGCCAAACGGAGTGAGTCTGCAGTGAAAAAAGTGTGGTCAGGCATCAAACTCGTGGTCACGCGGAGTATCTTTTGGTCTTATCAGCGTGGCACCTGGCAATATGACATCATTGTGATTGCGATCCTGGCGTTCATCTTCTTGTCGCCTCGCGCCTGGTTTTCCGACCGCCCCACGTTGCAATTGACTGACTTGCGCCATCAGCAGGGGATCGTGGAGATGAACCGGGTTAATAACGAGGTACGGTATCTGGTGGACGCCCGGTTGGTGGAATTTCGCGACCAGAAACCGGAGATCGCCATCCCCGTCATTCTGCAGGAACATCTTCAAAAGGCCGTCAGTGTGAAGTCCATCGATCCCGTGATTGACCGCCAACAAGTCATTCTGGGCTATACTGTGTTAGTAGAGGAATGATCCGGCACTAGAGGGGCTGTGGTGCACTGCCGGCTGAGCAGGATTGCGATCTCATGCGAAACCTATTCAAAATCTGGATGCGAGTGCTGCTGACCGGCGTCATGACATTGGCTCTGGTCCCGCACGCCAGCGCCCGCAAGAGCAAACACCATACTGACCTTACCGTAAGCCAGATCCTGGCACATATGAATGCGCAGTCGAAAAGCCTCAAGACCATCTCCGCCAAACTTGAATACACCAAGGTGACGGTGCTGGTTGATGACAAGTCAACGGAATCGGGCCAACTTTACTTTCGCAGGGGTAAGACAACGGATATTCGTATCGACTTCGATAAACCTGAACGTAAGACCATCCTCTTCAAGAAGAATAACGGCTATATTTGGCTTCCCAACATCAATCAGGTTCAGGAATACAACCTGCAGCAAAAGAGCGAACTGGTACAGCAATTCCTGCTGCTGGGTTTTGGCACCGACACCAACGAACTGAAGAAAAACTACAATCCGAAATACCTTGGGGAAGAGGATCTTGACGACGACACCACGGTGCAACTGGAACTTGTTCCCCTCAAGGGCAACGTCACCGCGCAGATTGCCAAAATCCAAATCTGGGTTAGCGAAGAATCCTGGCTCCCCGTCCAGCAAAAATTCTACGAAGCCGGCGGCGATTACCTCATCGCGCGCTATTCCAAGGTGGGACGCGATCTCCAGCTACCCGCATCCATCTTTAACTTGAACGCCCCCAGCAGCGCCAAACACGTCCAGATGAATTAGCGGGCGGGCTCCATCAACACTACCCATTAATTATCAGTCAGCCCTGTCGCGGTCCAATACTATCCCGGTTCAGCACCACCCCGGCGCCAGGCGCGCCACCCCTCCTCATCTTAGGAGGGGAGCCCTTTAAGAACTCCCCTCCTGATTCAGGAGGGGTGTCCGTCAGCCGACGGACGGGGTGGTTACCGGCAGAGTAGTGTAGCGGCGCATGGCGGGGTAAACCCGCCGCTACGTCAGAATTGTCAGCTCTTCCGCTTCGCCTGGTCAGCAACGGCCTGTGCTGCCTTGGCCACGGCTTCAGGGTCGCCCAGGTAATAATGGCGCAAGGGCTTCAGATCATTGTCCAGCTCATAGACCAGGGGGACACCGGTAGGAATATTCAATCCCACAATATCCGCTTCCGACACGTTATCCAGATACTTTACCAGGCCGCGAAGGCTGTTGCCGTGCGCGGCGATGATAACCCGCTTTCCCGAACGCACCACGGGAGCGATGGTTTCATGCCAATAGGGAAGCGTGCGCGCGATGGTGTCTTTCAGACACTCATGCAGCGGCAATTCCGCCGCGCTCAAGCCGGCGTAACGGGGATCCTTGCCGGGGTAACGGTCGTCGTCGAGGGTGAGCGGTGGGGGCTGAACGTCGTAGCTGCGCCGCCAGATCTTTACCTGCGCTTCACCGTACTTCTCCGTGGTCTGGGCCTTGTTCAACCCCTGCAGCGCGCCGTAGTGCCGCTCATTCAGGCGCCAGGTGTTGTGAATGGGGATATACATCTGGTCCATTTCTTCCAGTGCCAGCCACAGGGTTTTGATGGCGCGCTTCAACACCGAGGTGTAAGCCACGTCGAAAACAAAACCGTCTTTGCGAAGCTGGCGGCCTCCTTCGGCGGCTTCCTGAAGGCCCTTTTCACTCAGCCCCACGTCCGTCCAGCCGGTAAAGAGGTTTTCCTTGTTCCAAACACTTTCTCCATGCCGCAACAACACAAGCTTAAACATGAATGCGTCTCCTCCCAAAAGCAGTGGCTAGTGATGAGTGGCTAGCCACTGATTGATCGTACGAAGTGAAATCCAAGCAGGTTATTATATGCGGGATTGGCCCGCGATGGTAAACGAGTAGCGCGGTGGCATTCGCTGGCTGGCGCAGACTCCCAACAACAGGAGTCTGCGCCAGCCAGCGAGATTTCGATTGGAAGAGCCGCAGAGGAAAGTGAACTATGCTTACCTCTGCATTGCAATACCGCAAATTCTTGTCTTTTTAGCAAACATTTTTGTGCTCATGTTGAAAGTGAGAGGTAGGGAGAAGAGACCCCTCATCCGCTTCGTACCTCAGCACCTTCTCCCCTCGGAGAAGGTTGGGAGTAAAACCGCCCTCTCCGAGGGGAGAGGGTGGCGGCCATGCGCCGCCGGGTGAGGGGTCTCTTCTCCCGCCCCGCGAATAATTGGTTGCGGCCCCGCCGCGCTGCGCTACGCCCCTTGCGATCCTCTCAGTAAGTTCCTAGATTGTGGGATTTGACAAGCGCCCCATGAAGAGGATGGCCCCGGTCGAGCGGGTAGCTACACTCATCGTGTTTCTAATTGTGGACCTTTCGCATCGTTGATACCCCCAATCGAAATTGCCACGGTAGCCACGGTCAGTGATTTTCTGACCGTGGACTTTTCTCACGCATGGTTTCCCCATGGCAGCCGCGCATAATCAATTTGAATTGGACAGGCTGCAACAGTTACTTTGTCCAAGGCGAAATTGCACAGATGGACCACCGCCGGAAGAATCCACGGTCAGGACTGCCCTGACCGTGGCTACCCCTGACACCGTTTCTCCTCGCCGTCTCCTCGCCGGGCGAAAACTGAAAACGGAAGTTCTGGCTGAAGATTCAGCGCGAACGAATCAACTCTATTTCTTGGCGGTGAACACACTCTTCAGGATGTCGCGCAGGGCAGGGTAGCCCAGAAGGGATTGTCCGATCTTGAGTTTTTTCCGCTTGTCGTTGAATTCGAGTTCAATCCAATACGTCGTGCTGCCGCGATAGGTGCGGGATTTCTGCTTAAACAGGAAAATGTCGCTCCAGGCAGCGTTGAGCCATTGTAAATCGCCGCGGCCGCGGGCGTAAGAGATGCCATTGGTGTCGACGCGGACGGTTAAGAGAGCTTTGCCGGTGAAGTAGGCGCCGAGGAGGGCGATGGCTGCGGTGCTTGCCATGATAATGTAGATAACCCAGATGAAAGTGGTACTCATAAAGCCGTCAAGGACGGTAAACAATGCCAGCAGGCTGGCAGGAAACGCGCCGATGCCGAACACAATCAGCCAGATGGTCCACTCCGCGATGGGGTTGGGGTAAAACGTTCGAGGCAACCCGGAGCCCTGGGGTGGGAACTCCGCAACCCGTGAGCGTTTTTCACCCTTCAATACAAATCCCCAGAAGATGGTGTGCAGTAATATGCCGATGGGCACGCCGGCCGCCAGGGCGAAGACGAACCGGGCAAAGGAAAGCAGGAATGCGTCCCGGTAAGTCGTCACTTCGCGGATTACGTAGCGGCCCTTGTTGTCGATCTGATATCTGCCGGAATGAAATGTGGGGGCTTTCCGTTCGAGCCCGGGAACTTCGGGGAAGTTGAGGTAAATCTTGCCGTGGGCACCGTTTGCGGAATCGGCGGGAGTATCCCACTGGAGTCGAGCGGCCATGGCCGCGCCGGT
The DNA here is from genome assembly GCA_031292775.1 of Acidobacteriota bacterium. Lineage (GTDB taxonomy): Bacteria > Acidobacteriota > Terriglobia > UBA7540 > UBA7540 > Bog-366. Next base: position 4,440 of record JARLGN010000505.1, read on the forward strand.
GGAGGTGATGGTGGAGTGGTTCTCGGTCCAGGACACGTCCTTAGGCGCAATTTCTACTTTGGCCGAAACGACGCGCGCGGGGCCTTCTGTATAAAAACTGATGTGGTCTTCCAGAAACTGCTTGATGCGGGGGCTTATCTTGTAGGTGTGGCTGCTATCGGCGTCGATGGTAAATTCGATCTGCAAAGCCTCGTCCACCGCTTTACCTGCAAGGACTTGGGAGCGGGTCGCGAATTGCAGCGAAGAGGCCGCAAACGTGACGAGGGACACGGTGAGGGCGAGAGTCGCTAAGTACTTGGGAATCATCGGAGCTTGAAACTGTAGCATGAGCCGGAAAACGTTGTCGAGGCCTACCGTCTCCAGTGTCAAGCCCGGATAGAAATGTCCCCATGCTTATCCGGCTGGCTGGCGCATGGCGAGCACAGCCATGCGACTCGCGATCCTCGCCGCGTGGGCGGGGGCGGTCTTGCGGTTGACGAAAACGATTCTGCCGGCGGGGTTTTGTAGGGCCGGACAGCGTTCGGCCTCTCGGGCATGGCCGTGTAAGGCCGAATGGCATTCGGCCCCTTGGACGTCATCGTGGTCAAATTGAAGCCCGCGATCGTTGACCAGGTGGGCCACCACGGCTTGCTCGGGTTCTGCCCTTTTCAGTCCTTTCTTGCTTGTCACTCGTCACTTGTCACTTGTCACTGTTCTCACCGGCCAAACCGTCGCCCAGATCGGCAGCGAAATGCCGACGAAAAAACGGCCCGCGAGCGTCCTTGGCCGTACCCACACACCACTCGCTCCAACGACCACCGAACGTCCGAATCTGCCGTTCGAACTCCTCAATCATTTCATTGCGATTGATTAAGATGGCGGTCCTCCTTGGACCTTGAAACGAGTGTAACGTGGGGTGGGTTTCACGGGCTTCCGGGTTTCGGACGAGTTCGTTCGGAAGGTTGTAGACATGATGGGGGAGATGGGGGAAGAACGCGAAGAAGTAACCCCTCACCCCCCGCCTTGCGGTCCCCCCTCTCCCCTGCGGAGAGGGAAAATTTCTTTTCGCACGCGTGCGCGCGCGATGGGTCCCACCTTCCCCGATTTCTGGGGTCCGATGGTGCGATCTGACCGGACCTGAAATCGGACGCCCCTCGGAGAGGGTGGCCGAGGGACGAGGTCGGGTGAGGGGTTTCTTCGTCCGCCTACGAAGATTTGGTTGCGGCTCCGCTACGCTGCCCTACCCCGCTTCGTGAAAAGGCGGGAGCGGAAGTTCGTCCGGTTCAGCGCATGGTAAATCATCCCGCCGACATCAACTCGCCGGACTCTACCCATGACCGCATTCTATTCCATCGCTCCCGATGATAAAAGGTACCTGAAACCTCCCCCCCCCCCACCTTTTTCTCACCTTTTTCTTTGCGCGACGATACGCGCTCGGTGACATTTTAGGCTGCGCGATACGAACCCTTGACTTCGTGTGTACGCACGCAGATACTCTGTCGGCAGATTAGTAATAGGAGTATCTCAATCAACACTGGGGGTTGATAGTCCGGACCTGACTATGTGGACTTGGTTGGCACGTGTTCTACCCTATACGAATTCTGATATATCCAAAAGAAAGACGACTCTCCCATTATTCTTCATCCCCTTCGCAGTCGGATTCTGGGTCATCCCGCCGCAGCCGATTTTGGCGCAACAGACGGAAGAAATTTCCTCCCATGAAGTGCAGCCAACGTTCAAGATCGAGGCGCAGCGGAACCTGGTGACGGTGCGGGTGGTGGTGCGGGACGGCAAAGGAGCGGCTGTCGACGATCTCCAAAAACAAGACTTCCGGCTCTTCGACGACAGGAACGAGCAGACCATTCTGCACTTTTCCTTGGAAAAGCCCGCCCTGCGTCCGGCGCAGGCGCTTTCCGTGCGCGAACCCGGAACGGGGGAAGAATCTCGCCTTCCCGGCGCCACGCCGGGGCGATTCATCGGATTGTTTGTTGACGACGAAAACACGAAATTTGCGGACATGGCTCGGGCGCGGGACGCGGCGGAACACTTTCTCACCACGTACTTTCAGCCCGGCGACCGCGTCGGCGTCTTTACCTCCTCGGGAACGAAGCGGCTTGATTTCACCGCGGACCTTGGCAAGGCTCGCCAGGCGCTGCTGGCCATTCGTCCGCGCCTCGCCGTTGAGGATAACGAGTGCGGGGCCATGCCGGCATACGTGGCTTACATGATTCATGACTTGGATGATCCCTCCGCCAGGGGGGTCGCCGGCAACCTGATGTCCGAGTGTTTGGGAACCAAGCAAATATCCGAACCTGTGGTCCGAATGGAAGCCATGCGGGTGGAAGCGCAGGCCCAAGCGGCCTCCGCAACTGCCCTACGGTCCCTGGAATCCCTCATTCGCCGCATGTCGTCGCTGCCGGGGCAGGGCAGCATCGTTATTCTGTCCGGCGGATTCTTCACGGAAACGCTTCGTCATGAAGTTGACCAGATCGCCGACCTGGCCTTGCGCGCCAAGGTAATCATCAACTCCGTCGACGCGCGCGGGCTCTACGTCAGCCCGGCGTTCGCCGACGCCTCGCACCGGGGTGGTGCTGTGAATGACGCGCTCGGGCTCGCAGAAATAGCGTCGATGCTTGAGACAAGCGCACGTCGCGATTCCGACGGCATGGGAACGCTGGCCCTCAACACGGGCGGGGTCTTCTTCGAAAACAACAATGATTTGGAAGCCGGACTGCGGCGGGCGGCGGCGGTGCCGGATGCCTATTACGTCCTGACGTTCTCCCCCCAGAACCTGAAGTTCGACGGCGCTTTTCATCCCCTGAAGTTGACGCTGGTTGCGCGCCGGGGACTGAACGTACAAGCCCGCAAGGGCTACTTTGCGCCTTCCAAGCCGGACGATCCCAGCGGTCAGGAGAAGGAAGAGATTCAGCAGGCGGTGTTCTCGCAAGACGAAGTGCGGGATTTTCCGGTGGACCTCCACACGCAGTTCTTCAAGCCGGATCACTTTAACGCCCACGTTGGCGTGCTGAGCCACGTTGATCTTCATCAGGTGCAGTTTCGCAAGGAAGCGGACCGCAACCTTGATAACCTGGCGTTCGTCGTAGCGGTGTTCGATTTGGACGGACATTTCCTGACGGGACAGCAGAAGGCGCTGGAACTGCGCCTGCGCGACGCGACGCTGGAGAAATATCTGCGTACCGGCATAACCCTCCAATCGGAATTTGACCTAAAGCCGGGGACTTACCTGGTGCGCCTCGTGGTACGAGACGCAGGCACCGGACAAATCACCAGCCTGAATCGCACCCTTGAAATTCCCTACTAGGAAGTTACTCATGATTCGCTCGCGAGCTCTCGCAGTCTTTGGCGCCACCCTGTTGATCATCCTGGCCTCGGCAGGGATTTCTCCTGCCAGCGACAAGAAGCCATCCGCTCCCGCTGGCCAGACCGCTCCGGGAGTTATCCAGTCCGAATCCAACCTGGTCCTGGTGAATGTGGTGGTGACCGGCAAGAAGAAACAAGTCCTCAAGGACCTTGCGCCCCAGGAATTCCACGTTTTTGAAGACGGCGCCGAGCAGAAGATTGTGAGCTTCACGCGCGAGGCGGACCTGCCGCAAGACGCGCCCGGCCGCCAGCGCTACATGGTCCTCTTCTTTGACAACGCCTCAACGGCCCCAGAGTTTCAAATGACGGCGCGTCAGGCAGCGCTCAAGTTTATCGAGATGACTGCCTCTCCGGACCGCCTGATGGCTGTCGTGAACTTTGACAACGGGCTGCACGTGGTACAGAACTTCACTTCGAACAGCGACCTGCTTGCCGCCGCCGTCCGGAATGTGCGATTTGCGGCGGCGCACACCAGCGGGTCTTCGCAACGCGGCGGAGGGGGGCATGGTGGCGCAAACCAAGCCGACATGGCGCTGCGCAACCTGCTGGAGGGGGTTCGCAACGTGGCCAATACGCTGGGGACGGTTCCCGGGCGCAAAGTTATCCTCTTTTTTTCCGCCGGCTTCACGGTGAACTACGAGCGGCAGGCCGACCTTCAGGCCACAGTGGACGCGCTGAACAAGGCCAACGTGGGCGTGTACCCCGTAGGTGTTATGGGTGTGGCCAACAGCAGTGCTGACGCCTCATCTAGCAGACTGCGCGGCACGGGTTGGAGCACCGCGGCGGACCAGCAGGTCTTCCACACTCTGGCTTCGCGTACGGGCGGCTTTCCGGTGATGGATACCAACGACCTTCTGGGCGGCATGCAGGCGGTTTCCAAGGAGATGGGCGAAAATTACATTCTCGGCTATGTCCCGCCCAATGCGGCGCACGATGGCAGCTACCACAAGATTCGCGTCAAGGTGGACCGGCCGGGCGCGGAGGTGCGCTCGCGCGACGGATACGTGGACCCCAAGGGTCCTGACCTGCTCGGGGGAAAGCCCGAAGGAAAGACACTGGAAGCGCATGCCGAGAGCTACGAGGCGGGAGACATTGCCGTCTCGCTCTCCGCCCCATACTTCTACATCAAGCCCGGGGTAGCCCTGGTGGATGTTGTTCTCTCGGTTCCCGGCACCGCGATGGTGTTTGCGAAGCAGAAGGGCGTTTACCACACCCAGATCGACGTGCTAGGAGTTGCCTACCGTGACGACAACTCGGTGGCGGCGCGCTTCAGCGACTCGGTAAAACTCGACTATAACCAAAAGACGGAAGAACAGCAGGCCGGCCAGGAACCGTTCGAGTATGAGCGCGCTTTCCAGATCGCGCCCGGATCGTACCTGCTGAAGGTGGTCCTGAGCGCCGGCGGGGAGGGGTTCGGCAAGTTCGTAACGCGGCTGGCGATTGATCCCTTTTCCGGCAATGAGTTCATCCTGGGCGGTCCGGTGTTCGGGGAGAAAGCGCTGCCGCTCGCCCCGGAGACGGAGAATCTGGATCATGACCTGCTCGAAAACACGAAGCCCCTAATTGCCAACGGCGTGCAGATCACGCCTTCCGCTACCAATCGCTTTGCGAAAGATTCACAACCACACGTCTACGTGGAAGTCTACAATCCCCTGCTCAAAACCGGCAATGTGCGTGTTGCCTTCCAGTGTAAGATTACGGACCTGAGTTCCCATCGCGTTCTGTCTGTTTCCGACCCTATTCCCATCAACGCTTACGCACATGCGGGGACTCCCCTGGTTCCCGTCAGCTTCAAGTTGCCGACGGAAAGCCTGTCTCCGGGCAAGTACCAGCTTGAAATCTGGGGGCGTGACTCGGCGGGCAACGTTTCCGCGTCGCGGACCGGTATTTTTTCCATTCAATAGATGGGCGGCGCAAGCGGGTAGCCACACTCATCGTGTTTCTCATTGTGGCACTTTCGCATCGTTGATAGCCCGAATCGAAATTGCCGCGGTAGCCACGGACAGTGCTCTCCTGTCCGTTGGCTTTTCTCATGCGCGATGCCCCAAGGGCAGTCGCACGTAATCAACTTGAATTGGGCAGGATGCAACCGTTGCTTTGTCGAAGTCGAAATTGTTGTAACTCGACCACCGCTACCCCTAATGAGCAAATTGTATTCAGATTCGTTGAATCGCTTAATCCTCGGACGAAGGTTTACATTGACGAAGAAGATGCAGCCGGTCACGCGCAGCCGGTGGACGTTGGACACGCGGGGAGATTGCCACCGCCCCCCGAGCCTTTCAAACACCCACGTGAAGCGCCATTATCGCGGCCATAATCGTCGGAAAGGTTGGCATCAAGGGAAAAGCCCACGGACAGAAATGCACTGTCCGTGATGTTATGAAACAGCGGTGCCTCCTCGGGTCCAGGTAAACTGGACCTGCGAAAGAAATTCAATGAGGAGGCAAGGCGATGATACCGGTAGCGTCGGATGTACACAAGGGACGTTGTTGGATGGCGATGATTCCACCCGGGGAAGACATCAAAATGCTGGAGCCGATCGAGTGCACGCGGGAAGCGTGGCGGGAGCGCTTGGCGG
>JARLGN010000506.1 GCA_031292775.1 Acidobacteriota bacterium
ACATAGGACACGTCCGCTGCAGCCTGCGAGGCCTCCGGAAGAAGTGGAAGCTTGCGCGCGGCCAATAGGCTTTGGCGCTCATGGGCGGCGCGGACGGCTTCCAGAACAAGTTGCCCGTGGGCCGCTTCATAGCTTTCACCGAATCCCGCTGCCACGAGCCGCGCATGGAAAGCGTGGATCTTTGCCGCACGGGCGTCAAGAGTTGCCAGGGCTGGTGACGATTCGCCCGCAGCGGCGCTTTCCTGAGGCGCTATTCTTGGCCGGGGGCCTGGTTTGCCGTTGCCACTTCCCAAAGTAATAACAATGTTCGCCACATCGGGTGTTGTCGCGTAAGGAAGAAATACCGAGTCATTGTCAAATGTCGGCAACAATTTGCCATTCACGCGAACAGAGGTAATCGAACCGCTCCCCACGGTGGACAAGTACAGTTTCTTATTTCCAAAACGGATGGGATCGAGCTGCTGTAGTTCGCTAATTCCCGGCGGAATGTGGGGCAACAGCTTCAGACCTTCAGCCGTGTAGAGATACTCAAACAATCCCCGAATCAGCGCTGCCGGCACGGCGAAGGCATCGTAGGTAATGTTGATGGGCAACTTGGGCTGATAGACGTCGTTGCCGAAGTCCGTCAAATTATTATCCATGCGAAAGCGGCGGGCGAAGGTGAGCATCTTTTCCATGGAGCGGCGGGCGTCGTCATATTTGCCCAACCGGTAATAGGCCATGATCATCCGCGCCTCGCACGTAGACCAATCTCCGCCGTTTACCCAATTGCCAAAACGCCACAGGCCCTCGGGTTTCATATACATGTCATCCAGCGAAGGGTAATTAGGAATAGTGAACGCGTAAGGGCGCAGGCCGGGAATGGACGCGATCTTGTCATAAATCTTTTCCGCTTGCGCTTGATCCACTACGCGGAAAGCAATGGCATCGTGATTGGGCGAAGACTCAAAATAGCCATGCTGTGCGGCCCCATAAACACCGTGCCGGGTTCCGTCCGGATCCAGAGATTTGATGAAGTATCCCTCTTCGGTGGTGAGAAGCGGCAGGCCCTTCCGCGCCAACTCGCGCCGATCGGTGTAGACCTCAGCCTGGCGTGACGCACCCGCCAGTTTTTCCAGCTCGATCAACCGGTCAAGAGCCGCGATGTAAGTAATGGAAAGCCCCGCCAGATAGGCCTTGTCGTAAGTGCCGTCAGGGCGCGCCCATCCCGCGTAGCTCGGGGCCAGGAGATTTGCCGCCGGCCCCGCCAGGAAGAGATTGTTTTTGGGATCGCGCCGGGTATCAAGAAAATTGGCGGAGCGCTCAAGCTTGGGCAGGTAATGCGCAATCGCCTTGGGATCGCGGCTGATCAGCAGCAATTCCGACTGCATCAGTACACCGGCCGCGGTGAACTCCAGGCCCCAATCGTGAATCTGCCTCCGGGCGTCACCCTGCCTGTAAATGATGCACCCAGGCATGGCAGCATCACACAATTGCCCATCGGGCGCCACCCACGAGATTTTCGGAGTACCGGGGCATCCCTCACGCTTGCCATCGCCCATCTGGTCGAACCAGAGATCCTGGGAATTTTGCAAGAAGGTAACAAACGGCTCCTGGTAGAAAGGCAGCGCGCAGTAGGTTGTGCCATAGCTGTTTTGAATCCACCACGCGTTCCAGGTGGGACCTTCCACCAAGCCATCCCAAATGGGAGTGTAGAGCATCGACACGTTCTGAAATTCGGGATCGGGCTCAAACATGCGGCGGGCAATGTCTAATAATTGCAGGTACTCCACATCCCCGCGCCCACGATAATGCTTGCCCTCAAACCGATCTGCCTCTTTGGCGGCAGCGGGCAAACATGCGCCCAAAATCGTCCCAACGAGAAGCACGACAATGCTCAAGCGCATGCGATTAATCCTTAACATAGGAAAAGGCCCTTTCACGTATGTATCGAATGATCCCCATGACCGGTCGGGGGTAACATAATTATTCTATCCATCATCCATATTGCTACTTTCGAATCTCCACTTCCGGATTCTAAATGATATTCGCGCTTCACCCACAGATTTGTGCAACACATTCTTCCCCAGACGCGGCTTGACACACGATTATTGCCGTCGCTTCACCGTAAATTCACCCCGAATTTCTGCAAAATTGGTGTCGATTAGACAACAATGTCCGAATTATTTCCGGGCAATGTGTCAGGGAGTTGTTTGTTTTCATACACATTCCAGCTTCGAACGTCTTTTTTCTAACATCTTTTTTGCAGGATCCCCTCCAGATATTGCCGAAAGCATTGATAAGGCGGCACATCCGGCGAAAGTCGAGGTCTTTCACTGCCTGTGAATCTTTGAGCACTCTAATTCCCAATTCCCCGCCCACGGCCTCTCGAACCCCCATCCCTAACCCCGAATCCCGAGTCCCGTCTTATGGGGCAAGCCAACAGTACCCACATCAGTATGATACTATTACTAGGCTTTATCAATAATAAAGTGAGCCTAGCTTGCACAACCCACAACGCAAGCACGATGTCCACGCGAAGAGGCGGGCTCACGCCCTCCATGCGCCGGGAAACACCATGCGCGGCAATTGTAAATTCTTAGTTCGCAATTTCTTTCTCCCCCCAGACGCGGGCGAGGGTGGTTTGGATTTTTTTCTCGAAGCGGGTTATCAGATTCTTAACATCGATGGACAGGATCGACAGGATAAAAGACGAAACAAGAAAGAAGCATAAAGCTCTTGGCTATGCTGTCCTTCCCTGAGGCTCTAAGCCTATCCTGTCTATTCTGTTTATCCATGTTCAAACTGTTCTTACATGGATGGACAGGATTCGCGGGTGGCGCATACATCGCGGGGAGTACGGACATCGTTTGCTTAGAACTGCACCAAAACTTCACGGGTGGCGCATACATTGTCGTGTATGTATGCGACACGAGGCGTCGCCATGCGACCGCAGCGGCGGGTATTCAGCGCATGTGGTCCATCGCCAATAGAGATCGATCTTCGCAGTAATAGAATCTCCAACTTGACCAGGGCCAGTCGCCGGGGTGGGCCACCAACCCGCGAGCCACGGGATTATTGTGGATGAAGTCGATCTTCTCGTTCTGTTTCTTGTCACTGTAAATATTCATGTCGTATCCGCGCCGGTTCCAAGCCCGGTGGTGCGCGTGATGATGCACGGTCACGGGTAGTTCAAATCGCTTTAGCATTCTTTGGCACCAGGGATGCGACAGATTTTGGCGCAGGTTACGGAGGATGAAGTTCGCCGTGCGCTCCGAAAGCTTCTGCATGATTTGCGAGGGGTTGGTCGCCGGGCTCGGCCAGAGGAGCAAGTGACAGTGCTCGGGCATCAGCGGAGTTTATCGCAAGGGGCAAGTGACGTCCCGATGCATCGGGACGCCACCCAGTCATTGTTGGATTTCCCTGCAACTCGTAATCACCTTGCCGAGTCGCCTAACCACCGAAAGGCGAGCGACGGCATGGATAGCTGTCTCCGTATCAGCTTGGAACAGTTCGGAAGGGATGGCGTGGGGAGCGGCCTTTCCACCCGCTGGGGGCGGAGTCCGCGCCTGGCTAATTTGAGGCTCCGTAAATGTTGAAACTTCAGGGCGGGGCTGAAGCCCCGCCCTTCCGGCAGTTTTCCAAACATGCCCAACCGTGGTGAGAAATACGAGCAAGCCCTTAGCAACACGAATCCAGCGAATATCATCTACGGTCTTGCGTGAAATCATCTTTTGAGGGTAAAATGATGGCCTGTAGGGGTTGAAAAAATACAATTCAGAGGGGCGGCAAAGCTGGAGCTTTGGTCTCCGCCTATTCGCCTTAAGGGCCGCGGAGCTGGAACAGGTTCCAACGACGCCTCTTGGCAAAGCCTTCGAACAACCCCAAAGGAGGAGTCCAGATGAAGAAGATAGGGCTGTTGGTTTTTGCGTTCCTGGTGTTTGGCAGTCTATCCTTTGCGGGATCCAAATCCTTTACCGGAACAGTAAGTGACTCGCATTGTGGATTGAAGCACGCCGCCGCGGGAGGCGGGGAATGTGTTGAGCATTGCGTTTCCGGCGGGGCCACCTATGTCCTGGTCTCGAACGGAAAAGTGTACCAGCTTGACGCCCAGGACAAGTTCAAGGGACTGGGTGGGAAAAGCGTCGTCGTGAAGGGCACTGCCACCGGGGACAGCATTGCGGTTAAGAGCGTAGCAGAGAAATCGAGTTAGGTACTCAACGCATCCACAACCAACATTGAACGGCCACTCGCGACCGGGGAGTGGCCGTTTGTCTTTTTAGATGGCGCCGCCGGGAAGCACGGGCAGACGGAAAATCCAACCCTCAGCTTCATACTTTCTCCAATTCAGTAACCTGACACGCTTACAGAACATCAAAGAAACGTGTGACTTTTCCACGTTTCGGAATCGGGCTCGGCGAGGCGACTCAAAAAGATCCGGTATCGTTTCAGAAAGACCAAATTCTGCGGAGGGCGGCATGAAGAGAATCACTTTTCCGTTGATGGGAATACTACTGGCAATGGGGCTCAGCCTCGCGGCGCCAGGAAAAGAAGCGGCAAGGACGTTTGTGGGAAGCATCGGCGATTCCATGTGTGGCGCCAAGCACACGATGGGCGGGAGCGACAAGGATTGCACGCTGGAATGCGTCAAGAAAGAAGGGTCCAAATATATCCTCATTGATCCGAACGGCAAGCTTTACCAACTCAGCGACCAGAAAACGCCGGAGCAGTTTGCGGGCGCCAAGGTGAAGGTTACGGGCACACTCAGCGGCGACACCATTTCCGTTACCTCCATCTCCGCGGCAAATTGATTCGATCGAGAAACCGGGCCCGGATGATCAATTGGCGGACGCGCAGACCTGATTTGCACCAGGGCCCCGTCAAAGTCCAGGGAACCGCATACCTCCTGAGCTACGAATGCATCATGTGCGAATAGACCCCTCACCCACCGCCTTGCGGTCCCCCCTCTCCCCAAGGGAGAGGGCTCGGATTTTGGATTTTTATCCCTCTCCAGGGGGAGAGGGGGGACCGCAAGGCGGTGGGTGAGGGGTCCCTTTCAACTCAACCTACTTTGACGGAACCCTGTGATTTGCACGATGCCCTCGGCAGAAAATCGAAATATCCGCTATAATCATCGTGACAAGTCGTTCTGGGAGGATCGAAAAATACCTTATGGATACAGAAAAGAGCACGCCCGCGAACAAGGAATGGTCAGTCCGCCGGGTGGGAACCGTAACATTCGCAATCTCCAAGCCGAAAAGAAATCCCCGCAAGATGCGCCAGATGCGCCTGAAGAACAAGCGGCGAGCGCGCTAAGCGGCGATTGGCCACTAGAGTCGTAACCCAATCAGTCAGACCACGGGATGGCCGCGGAAAGGATGATCATCTCCTTTCCGCGATGGCAAGAGTGTTCGTATTATCGCCCGCGCTCCGCTCCGCCGCATCAGGTGGGCCACGGCGGCGGGGCGCAATTGCCAGAACTTCGGGATAAATTGACAACGCAAGGCAGGCGTTCCGATGGTCCACATCCTCCGCCAATACGGATATTCCTTCATATTCCTGGCCGTCTTTGCTGAAAATGTGGGCCTGCCGGTGCCCAGCTATCCGGTCATGCTTGTGGCCGCAGCACTGGCCGCCACGCTCCACCTCCGAATACCCCTGATTTTCATCGTGTGCATGCTCGCAGCCCTGGGTGGCGACGGGATCTGGTACAAACTTGGCCGGTCGCGTGGACGCCCCATTTTGCGCCGCCTCTGTTCCCTGTCCCTGTCTCCGGATTCTTGCGTCCACCGCACGGAGCGCTACTTCCAACGGTACGGGGTCAAGTCTCTGCTTGTTGCCAAATTCGTGCCCGGATTAAATACCGTCGCGCCACCCCTGGCGGGAATGTTGAAAGTCGCACCCATGAGTTTTATCCTCGTGGATATTGCGGGGATCTCGCTTTGGGCGGGATCCGCAATTGCCGTGGGCAGGGCATTTCGCGACGAAGTGGAGTGGGCCATCGAGTGGCTGGCAGCTATCGGGAGAGCCGGCATACCGATTCTAGCGGTGCTCCTGCTGGGCTGGCTGCTGTACAAATGGGTGGAGCGATGGCGATTTTACCGGCTCCTTGAACGGTCGCGAATTACCGCCCCGGAACTCAAAGCGCGTATGGATCGGGGCGACACGGTGGTGATTGTCGACTTGCGCTCCGACCTCGGCTACCATGGGGATGGCGCCAAGGTCGCGGGAGCCATATGGATTCCACCGGAGGATTTTGAGAAGCGCTACACCGAAATTCCTCGCGGCGGACCGGTGGTGATGTACTGTACTTGACCAAACGAAGCCACCAGCGCCAGTTTGGCGCGGTTACTCCACGAAAAAGGTTACGATGAGGTTTGGCCCCTGTTGGGAGGCTTCGACAGTTGGGTGGAACTTGGCTACCCTACCGATCCAGTAGCGCCAGCGAGGCAGGGACTTACTTCCATCGCGACCGCGGATTCCTCGGCATAAATCGAGAATCTCAGCTGATTTTCCGCGCGGGGCTGACCGGTGATACAACTTTTGCCAGCAACCGAGACTCTATAGTTAGAGGGACTCCCGTAGGACTCGAAACCCAAGCAATAGCGGACAATTCACGATGAAAATAAATTCGACTTTTGGAAGAACATTTGTTGCGGGTGTGGCACTGCTGGTCTTGGGCGGATTGTTAAGCTTGGCCGCGGCTCCCACGGACCAACCGTTGTCGAAAGACGACATCACACTGCTCCTCCTCGGGAGCTCCCCCAGTGCAAAGGTCATCCAGATGGTCGAACAGCGTGGCGTGGATTTCCAAATGAGTCCGGAGCTTGCCAAGAAGTTCCATGACCAGGGCGCCAGCGATGATTTGATTGATGCGTTGCAGAAGGCGGGTAATAAGGCAGCGGCGGCAAAAGCGAGCGCGCCTGCCGCAACGCCTTCACCGGCACCCTCGGCAGCCACGGCTCCGAGTGCCCCGCCCGCTCCTGAACCTTCCCTAGGAGGCAAGCCCAACGCCCCCGATGCCCCAGAACCCCGGGCGGTGGAAGCACCAGCGGCTACGCCCGTAACACCGAGCACACCGTCGTCTTCAGAACCCGTGTTACACACCCGGAAGTCCGCAGATTCTGCCGCCGCACCCGCCGCGAGTGCTCCCAGCCCTGCACCCGCAGCACCCAGCATGGCATCATCCTCCGCCCCAGACACCCATGAACCTGCGAAAAAGGAGAGTTCGCCGGCAATCTCGGGAATCTCCAGCGCTCCGGGCCTGAAGGATCCCGACGCGGCGGGAGTTCAGCACATAATCCATGAGTTTGCCGCCAAGGAGAAAGTCTTCCGCGAAGCGCGCAACAATTACACCTATCATCAGATTAACAAGGTTCAGGAACTCGGCTCCGAAAACGAAGTGGTGGGAACCTACGAACAGGAGTGGGACATCCTGTATGATGACAGCGGCAAGCGCATTGAAAAAGTTACTTACGCCCCGCTGAACACGCTGAAGGGCTTGATTGTCACCCAGGAGGACATTGAAGGCTTCCGCAATATTCAACCCTTTGTCCTCACCACAGACGAATTACCGCAGTACGAGGTCAAGTATCTGGGCCACGTTAAAGTTGATCAAATTACGGCCTACGTGTTCTCCATCCGGCCCAAGGAAATCGAGAAAAACCGGCAATATTTCCAGGGTGTTGTGTGGGTTGACGACCAGGATTTGCAGATTGTAAAGAGCGAAGGCAAACAGGTTCCGCAAGCCAAGATCAAGCATGGCCAGGAAAATCTATTCCCGAGGTTTACGACCTGGCGCGAGCAGGTGGATGGCAAGTTCTGGTTTCCCACTTACACCATGGCCGATGATACCCTCTATTTTGAAGGCGGTCCCCCCATCCATATGAAGGAAGTCGTTCGCTATACCGACTATAAACAGTTCAAGTCGGGCGTGCGCATCCTGACTGTGGAATCGATCGACAAACCCAAGGATCAAACCACGCCGGCTGCCACTCCTCCCAAGAAGTGAGGGAAGGCTGGGTAACAGGTTGGAGCTAAGGCCAGAGAATATCGCACCACCTTCTGGCGTTCCATGCTGCTACAATTCCTGCCATGAAATCTCTTAAACTAAATTGGCGCATCGTACTGGTGCGCCCGCGGAACCCTTTGAATATTGGTGCGGCGGCGCGGGCAATGGCGAATTTCGGTTTGTCGGACCTGGCAGTGGTCGCCCCTTTTGAACCGACATGGAGAGAAGCGAGAAGGTCGTCGGGAGTGGCTGAAGCAGAATCCGGTAGCGGCGACTTTACGTCGCCATGCCGCTAGACAAAGATGAACTTCCCCCGCTCAGGAACGGCGCCGAGGTCCCCATGCATGCTACTGTTGTTCACCAGATGGTCGATCACTTGGTCCGCGGCAGCGGTAGTAAAAGCTTCACGGTATATCAATCCTTCACCCAAGTCCGCCGACATGTGCTGGCGAAAGAACGGTGCATGAGCATCATTGGCCATCCCTACACACCGCTCGCCCAAGGCCCCGCCAAATCTACGAATGTGCGCTTCCAGGTTTTCAATAACCTCTTCATGATTGATAGGTATGGCTTTTGCCTCTCTCTTGAGTCTTGAGTGCACAGTCCACTGCCGCGCCACCCAAACCACACCGCCATGGAAAAGGCGAGCAGACACTCCGCCCTTTGAGCGCCCGACCCCCATTCGAGCGTCCCCGATTTCTTGCCGCCTCGTGTCAACGGCACGACCGTGGCGGGCTTAGAGGGAGTCGCGAAGCCCGAGCCGGTGAGCGTGGGGACACCCTCCAGCCGCGCTCCCTGCTTGTCCAGGAAATGGTCTAGCGCGGCACTGAACAGATGAAGAACTCGGGGTCGCAGTAGAGGGTGCCACAGCAATCGTCGTCAGTCAAGCAACCCTGGCCCTCCGCGTAGCAGCACGTAGAATCGACACAGCTGGCAGTGGGGTCGCAGCAATCATTGGGGCTAGAACACCCCTCTTGAATCGGCGAGCAGGGGTGACACGTGCCGCTAGAGCAGACTCCGCCGCAGCAACTATAAGGATTATTGGCACAACTGTACGTATCCGGTATGCAGGAGGAACAAGCATTGCTATAGCAAAACCCAGAACAACAATCGGACGGAATACTGCAAGAGGCTGGGGGATCAGCGCAACTGTCGCGTACGCAGAGGTTGCTGTTTCCGGTGTCGCAATGGGAGCCGGGGCAGCAGTAACTAGGGTACTGCGTGCAGTCCCCCCCAAGGCTAATGCAGCACGTATTGCCGATACACGACTGAGCGCTCGGGCTTTGGCAGCAGTCGGGGGAGCTGCTACACGAACCGCTCGGAAGTTTGCAGCAATTTGCGTCAAACGTCTGGTATTGTGGTTGTGACCCCGAACCCCAATTGTAGGTACTCGGGCAGGCGCAACCACCTTGGGAAACAGGCCAGTAGCCGCTAGCGTAACTCAAGTCGTACTGTCCCGGATTCCCGGTATATTGGCACACCTGGTATTGAGAAGTATTCGCGCAGTCGTAAGGGCAATAATAGGATGTGCAATTGAAGGTGGCACAATCAGTACCTTCCTGGGAACGCCCCATCGGCCCACTATTCAGCACCACGAAGCCGCCGAGCAACACAATCAGTTTCAACGCAACAAGTCTCCGTCTCACAGTTGCCTCCTATTCGCACTGGTCATTGCTCATGCGAAGAGCCTACTGGCTTGGTTCACGAGGCGCGGGAGGCGGCACGTAGCTGGGTCCAATTAACTCGAAGCTGCCAGGGTGCCCAGAATCGGGAGCCATGTAATTCCCCCCTTGCCAGCGTACACCGTCTTCGAGGAAGAACGAATCCACTTCGATGTGGCACTGAGTGATCTCCGCGGTCGGCACAATTCCCCCCAGGGCCTCGGTGATTTGATTGTTGAAGTGCCCGAGGCCGACCCACTTCCAGTGCCCCGGCAGCAAGCTTAACGGTCTGGCAGGACCCTGCGAAATAACGTACCCGTCGCCGGTATATGCAGCATTATCAGGTATACGACCCAACTGGATTGATGTGATGTGCGGGTTGCCACTACTATCGGACAGAATTATCAGGAGCTTTACGTAGTCTATTTTCTCCATGCTCTGGCCCAAATTCTGAACCTCGAATGACAGCTTCCTCAGCCAGTCATCATCTGCCGAGAACGCCACGGGGGGGACCTTACCGGATCTGTATAATCCTGATTTCACGGGCTGGTCTCCCGCTTTAATGTTAATGATCCTGACCTGTGGCGCCCCAGTTATGGTCACGGTGCGAAGCTTGTCATCAGCTCGAACGGTTGGGACAAGATGTATGCGTTGCCAGGTTTCAAGCGCGCACACCCAGGCAAGCACCCCACCCAAGAGACAACATACGATGATTGTGGAGTAACGCCATTCCTTCGCCATGCCTGTTCTCCTTTCCGACGATTCACCCTTCACGCGGGCGCATTTTTTTCAGAACGGCTAGAACCTCTTCCTCCCGCTCGGGAGGGAGCTTCCCTTCCCAAACATCCACTACCGTTCCGGTGTGATCGATGAGGAGCAGCGTGGGAGTTCCCCTGACGCCAATCGAGTTAAGCGATGCCTGGCGCACATCGTCTACTTGCACGCCGAGCTTATCCAAATACTGGTGGCCCTCTGTAACCGGCTGCGGCAGGACCGCCACCAACTTCACGCCATCCCTGGGCTGCTTTGCAATTTCTTGGAAGAAGGGGCCGCTCTCCGAACAAAAATGGCACCCACTGGAAAGTGCGAAAACCAGGGTACGCCCGTTCTTGGCCCAATCGACACCCTGGAGTGAACCTTTCAGGCTTTTTCCCTTAATAACTGTCTGGGTGGTCTCAGGGCGGCTTGGCTTGGGCTGCGGAAGCAGAAATTGTTTTACCAAGACAACTGAAAGCAAAAGCGCAACAGTGGTCATGGCGATGTCAGAAACTGCCTCGAGTTTGTTGGATGAGTTCACAGTCGGATCACCTCTGCTGGATTTTGAACGTCATACGTATCGACCCTTTTGAGTATCAACCGTCCATAATCTTTGGAGAGATAAGCTAGAAATGCAATAACAGTGTATCGGTGAAAATAGCTATTCATCGGCTATTCTTGCTACGCTTCTTTCCGCAGAACTAAATTGAGTGACCGAGGCTGCCGTCCTGGCATGGAGAGTCGCCGGAATTGCCCCGGCGTTACGCCGAACGTTTTCTTAAACTCTCGAATGAAGGAGGTTTCATCGGCCTCGGCAAAACCAGTGGCCGCCATTATCTCTTTAACGCTGAGAAATGAGTCCATCAAAAGCCGCTTCACCATTTCCATATGCCTTGCCCTAAGGAATCGTCCTAGAGAGACGCCCACTTCGCGTTTGAAAAGATGGCGGGTGCGGGAGACGGAGAGATTCACTAACGGGGCAAGCCTCCCCGGCGTATCCCCCCGTCGGGTGGGTTGCGCTAGAGTTTCGAGAATGATCTCGATTCGCCTGTCCATTCTCATGAGGCTTGGCGCATTACCAACAAAGTTGGGGGCGACTTTATAACATTTCCTGTAGAAGGTCAACATTTTTAATACCGTTACTTTAGATACCGCTATTTCTATTAAATAACTCGCCAGCATGATGAGCTATCCTGCTACCGCCACGAAGGTTCGGATTCCTGCTACAATTCCTGCCATGAAATCTCTTAAACTAAATTGGCGCATCGTACTGGTGCGTCCGCGGAACCCTTTGAATATCGGTGCGGCGGCGCGGGCGATGGCGAATTTCGGATTGTCGGACCTGGCTGTGGTCGCCCCTTTTGAACCGACGTGGAAAGAGGCGCGAACGTCCGCAGTGGGCGCAGGGCCGGTAATGGAATCAGCGCGTTCCGTCCCGGCCCTCGGTGATGCGATTGGCGATGTAACCCTGGTGATTGGCACCACCACCGGGGCTCGCCGCAACATTGGACGTGAAATCCTGCCGCTGCCCGAACTTGCCGACCTGTTGCGCAGCCGGAGCACGGGCGGAAAAGCAGCGCTGCTGTTTGGTTCGGAGAAGACCGGCCTTTCGAATGAAGACATTGGCCACTGCCACGCCCTGGTGCGTATTCCCACCACCATGGACTGCGCTTCCATGAACCTCGGGCAGGCCGTTGCGGTCTGCGCATATGAATTGTCCCGGGCGGGCATTATCTCGGTACGGTCGCCCCACGTAACCGTACACCGTTCCGAGCCGGCCAGCCAGCAGGCACTCGAGCACATCTTTGAGCGGGCAACGCACCTCCTGGATGCGTCGGGCTATTTCCAGCCTAGAA
>JARLGN010000507.1 GCA_031292775.1 Acidobacteriota bacterium
CCCACATCCTCTTTAAGACAACCGGAAAGACCCCGGCGGAAGTGGCGACCATTAAAGTAACCGCAGCCGATGTGCTGAACCAGGTCCGTGCCGGCGGGAACTTCGGCGACCTTGCCAAGAAGTTCTCCGAGGACAGCACGGCGCAGGCGGGAGGCGAATTAGGCTGGCTGGTTCACGGGCAGACCGTGCCGGAATTCGACTCCATGGCTTTTTCGTTGAAGGCTGGCGAAGTAAGCGGCCTGGTTACCACCATGTACGGCATCCATATTTTGAAATTGGAAGACAAACAGCTTGCGCACCTGCAAACCTTTGACGAGGTCAAAGACTCCATTCGTGCGGATTTGGAAAAACAGCGCCTTGCCGACGGACAGGCGGCATTAGCAAGCAATCTCGGATCGCAGCTCAAAGCGAACCCGCAACAGTTTGAGGAAATTGCCCGCAAGGCAGGTCTGGAACCCAAGCTGTCACCGCTATTCAAATACAACCAGCCGGTTGCTGACCTGGGCAAGACCGATGCGTTTGAGAACCTGGCTTTCCAGCTTCGTCTGAACGAAGTCGGCACGCCCGTCTCCGTTCCCAAGGGTGAAGCGATTATCCAGTTGGCCCAAATCGTTCCCGAGCACGTTCCGTCTCTGGATGAAGTTCGCGCGCAGGTGGAAGAAGACTATCGTCACGAACAATCAGTTACACTGGCACAGGACAAGGCGAAAAAGCTCGCGGAGATCGCCAAGACGCAGGACTTTGACAAGGCGGCAAAATCCCTGGGCCTCACTCCCAAACAGAGCAATGACTTCAGTGCTACCGAGTACGTGGAAGGTGTGGGCAACGGCTCCCAACTGGGTGCGGCCTTCACGTTAAATCCCGGACAAGTAAGCGGCGTCGTCTCCGCGGGAACCAACCAGGTGCTGTTCAAGGTGGTTTCGCACACGGCCCCCAACGATGCGGATCTCGCCGCCCAGAGCGACCAGATTCGGGAAGAGTTGCTTGACCAGAAGCGCGACCTGCAATTTGAAATCTACCGCGAAAACCTTAAGAACCAGTTTATTCGAACCGGCAAATTGAAGCTCAACGAAGCCGGCATGAAGCAGTACCTGTCAACCTATCTGGCTCAATAGTCTTTGCGGAAACGAAGCACGGTGAAGGACCGCCGTGCTTCGTTTCGACGCACCCTTCAATCTTCGCTATATCCCTTTTTGGTTCAGGCCCCACGAAATCAAAAAATTCGGTCGTACAGTGCTCGTTATGCGGAGAAGGTCGAGCCTTCTTTCACGCTGGCGGTCGCGCCAACCTGTTTCCGGCGGAGACCAAGGGAAGACAGATCCCTCGCCCCCTTGGGGGAGAGGGTGGCCCGCAACCGGCGTTTTCATCAGCCGGGGCGGGACGGGTGAGGGGGTCAAAGACTCTGGGGACTACTGAGATACTGTGGACTCTGAGGCCATTTCACGATTGCCTTTTGCCTTGTTTTTGCGGCTCTCCCAAACGAATTCCATTTTGGTAAAGACCCCCTCTCCCCCCGCCTTGCGGTCCCCCCTCTCCCCCAAGGGGGCGAGGGAAAATGTGTCCTTAGTTTCGATGTCGAATTCACGATGGCTGGGCGCGGTCCCGCGTGGTCCACTGGGAGCGGCTGCTAATTTGGACAAGCTTGGGCAAGCCCCCCCCCACATCGCGCGCCTAGCGTTTGCTAAAAAACAAAAGTTTGTGAACTTGCAATACAGATGGCGTTCCATTGATTGAGTAGACATGCAGCACCACGCCGCAACGAAGGGTTTTGAAGCCGAAGAACTCCTCGCCGCAATACGCGCGGTTGTTATAAAATGCGCCTTCACCCAAGATATGAAGGGAAAGAGTCTGCCCCGTGATTTTATCGCCCGACCCGCAAAGCTCCGCCCACCGCCAACAACTTTCCGCAAGGATTATCGAACCCGCTTGCGTGGTCGTCCCCGCCGGAGATTTTCTGATGGGTTGCGACCAAGGCCGCGATGAGGAACGCCCCGTCCATCAGGTTTGGGTGGATAGCTTCGCGATGGCGATTCACCAGGTTCGCAACCGAGACTTCGCCGTTTTTATGGAAGCCACCGGGCACCCTGCACCGCCCAACTGGGAGCAGGCCAACTTCAACGATCCCGACAATCCGGTGGTCTCCGTCAATTGGTTTGAAGCACAGAAATACTGCCAGTGGCTGGCGGGATTGACCGGCCGCCCTTATCGCCTGCCCACCGAAGCGGAATGGGAACGCGCCGCTCGCAGCGGCGAAGAGGGCTGGCTTTACCCTTGGGGAAACGACCCGCCCCCATCGCGTGCTGAATATCAACAACGCTGGGGCGGAAAGGTGTTGGGACCGCTGCCGGTGGGGCACGGCGAACCGAATCCCTACGGAATTTACGATCTCTGTGAAAATGTGCATGAGTGGTGCGCGGATTTTTACCAGGCGGATTACTACGCAAAGTCGCCCCGGCACAATCCCTCGGGCCCCGCGGCGAGTGAACGCAGAGCTTCACGCGGAGGTTCCTGGCGGCACCACATCAAGGTGAGCCGCATCGCCGCTCGCTCCAGCATTCCCCCGGAATTCCAGTATGCCGACTATGGTTTCCGCGTGGTCCGCGAACACCGCGAGGAGAAAGGGGGAGGCGGAGAGCAATAGGCAGAGGGTAGTACTTGCGGGCCTGCTGGTTGAGCGTAAAGGTGGCAGCCCCACTGTCCACAGGAGGCGTAGTGATACGACGTGATTTCCTGGCACGACTCACCGTGAGTGCCGCCACAGCGGCGCTCGGACGCGGAGGAATGCGATTCGCTTATGCCGCCCAGAACCGCGCGGCCACGAGGACATTTTCCAAGTTGGAGCGGATTTCCATTTCTACGTGGAGTCTCCACAACTATTTCCGCGTGACGCGTCGCGAGGATTTCAACCTGCCTGGCCCCATGCTGTCGTTGCTCGACTTCCCCGCATTGATCGCGGACAGGTACAACGTGCGTCACTTTGAGTTTTGTGCGGTCCACTTTGCCTCCACGGAGCCGGCGTATTTACGTGAGGTCAAGTATGCCCTGGCGCACACGCGTTCAACCGTCGTGAACATGCCCCTGGATATCAAGGAGAGTGCCACCTTTTCCGACCCCAGCCGTGAAGAGCGCATGGCATCCATTGACGCCGTCAAACATTGGGTGGACGTTGCGCACCAGTTGGGTGCAACGTCCGTGCGTGTCGATCCCGGCAAGGTGGACCCCGCGAATCTGGCGCGCACTGCCGATTCGTACAAAACCGTCGCGGCATACGCGCAAGCCAGGGGGATCCATGTGATTCTTGAGAACCTTCATGGCTACGGCACCGATAGACCGGAAGAACTGGCGCAGCTCATCAAACTCATTGGCCCCGGGCGCGTCGGTTCGCTGCCGGACTTCGGCAATTTTCCGGATGAAGCCACACGCGAAAGAGGATTGAAGATGCTCTTCCCCTACGCACAGGTGGTGTGCCACACCAAGGGCCTCGAATTCGACACGGACGGTGCGGAGACCAAATACGACTTTCCCAAGGCAATCGAGATTTCCAAGAAGGCGGGATTTCGTGGATTTTATTCGATTGAATTCGACGGCCCCGGCGATCCTTACGTCGGCATCCAGAAAACGGTGGATGAACTACTGAAGTATTTGTGAATATGCTGCCGCCGGAGTGGGGTGCGGCACGGAAAGACGGGCAAGCCTGCCCAGCAGGGTGTCGGCACAGTCGGCGAGAGGGACGTAATATCACAACTTGATCATCGCGTTCTTATCAGGACACCTCCCTTTTGGGGCTTACCCTCCGACCTGGAGGAGCTTTCCCATCACCTGAAGAGCTCAGAGATTCAACTTCTCAGACCTTCGTCTAATTCGGACCGCAAGCGGAACTGCGGAAGCTGAGTTGAGACATTCGCTGGCGCGATCCCCCAACAGTGAACATACTTCTCACCACGTCATTGGCGTTGAATGAAGCGAACATCCAACGAAGGGATCGACCGCATCCCGCCCATGGCTTTGGGAATGGCAATGTGCGTCGAGTGCATGCGGCCGGAAGGAATCAGGAGGGAGCCAACGCAGGTAAGTCAGTGTGGGTTTAGCAGATCAAGGTTAGCGTGCGTGTTTCTGCAGTTGGGCGCTTGCAAGGACGCGGCCTATGCCTGACGCGGGGGGGGGATGACGCAGGCTGGACTTCCGCACCACCAGCCGCGGTGGGAACAATATGCGCTTCGGCGGCAGCGGCGTCTTTGACTCGATACACTGGAGTAGCAGTTCTGCTGCGCTTTGGCCGACCTGAAGGGTACTATAATTAATGGTCGAAAGCGGCACGTGAAGCATGTCGGAGTAACGTATGTTGCCTGCACCCACAACGGCAATGTCATGGGGCACGTCCAGTCCTGCCTCGATAATGGCTCTCATGGCGCCAATGGCGACCGGATCGTTGTAACAGAAGACGCCATCAGGCCGAGGGTTTAATTGTAGTAGGCGCTGCATGGCATCATAGCCGGTACTGTCCTGATGTCCCCCGCTGATGACATACTCGAGCGGGACCTTCAGTCCGTGTTTGGCCAAGGCCCTATGGTAGCCGCGTAACCTTCCCCTTCCCGTGGACACCATTGATCCGCGAAGGTGGGCGATGCGGGTGCAGCCCTGCTCGATGAGATGCTCGGTTGCCAAGAAACCGGCCTTGTCGTCATTCACTCCGACATAATTGGCCTTTCCATTCAAGACCACGCGGTCGATCAGTACGTAACGCGCCTTTCCTCCTTCCAACAGTTCGACCATCGAACGGCTCGCGTGGGGCGCCGCAGACGCGATAATCAGGCCGTCGACTTTGCGCGCCAGCAGGAGTTTGATCGCGCGTAATTCAGTTTCGGTATCTTCACCGGAGCTACAAATCACAATCTGATAACCTGAAGGTGCAAGCCTTCCTTCGATACCCTTGGCGACCTCTGCAAAAAAAGAGTGCATCAGGTCGGGCACCACCAGCCCGATCAAGAAGCTACGATGGCCGGCGAGACTGCGGGCGATGAGATTGGGTTCGTAATCAAGCTCGCGAGCGCGCTGGCAAACTCGACGGCGGGTTTCCTCGGCGACACCCGGGTGATTTCGCAGTGCCTTGGAAACCGTCATCAACGAAACACCCAAATCCTCAGCGATATCCTTCATTCGCACTGGCACATCAACCCTCCCAGCGCATAAAGCCCAAGCGCCTCGACTTTAACCGTAGTTCGTCCGCTACGGCAAACCCGGGATCATAGCACAAATTTACCGCTACATATGAAATGTTTAGCGCTACACAAATATCTTGACAAGCGAATTTGTTGAGTGTATCGTCCCGGCCATCTGTAGAATAGAATTCTTCACGGACCAATTCTTGGACGAGACCCTCGCGTAGAGATCGGAGTTATGGATGGCGATGGTTGCGGGTCGAAGTCGTTCAAATATCCGCAGTGTACCGAGTGTATTTGCTCCCTTAACCAGAGGGGGGCATGAGCGCTTTTCTGCATTCTGAAGACTTGCGTCGGGCAGGGTTTCGAAATGGGAACAAAATCCATTTGATGTGGACAGTGTCTGCCCCGCATTTCCAGACATGTACACACATCCTGCTAAAGGAGGACATACCATGCATTTATTTCGAACTTTGAAGATTGCTGTCGTGCTCGCGATGCTTCTGGTCATTCTCGCCATTCCGGCTTCGGCGCAGATCTCCACGGCGTCCATTCGTGGCACCGTTGTAGATCCCGTAGGTGCGGCAGTCCCTGGGGTGTCGATCACTCTGACCAACGTGGCCACAGCCGTTGAGCGGCGGACCACCACAAACGGGGCCGGTAACTACGTTATTCTCGAGGTGCTGCCGGGGGATTACACCCTCGCTGCTTCCGCCAACGGATTCAGGACGGTAAAACTTTCTCTGTTCACCCTGGTGGTGAACCAGACCGCCACACTGGATATCAATCTTGAGGTGGGCAAGGTACAGTCCTCCGTCACGGTGGAAGCGGTTGGAACGAAGGTTCAGGCCTCCACCACGGAACTCGGCGCTGCCATGACCGAGAGAAATGTGAAAGCGCTTCCTTTGAACGGCAGAAACTTCACTCAGTTGCTGTGGATGACGCCGGGCGCCGGCCCCGTCAGCACTGGGCAGGCCGCGGGAGGCGGCTATGGTGGGCCCGCGGGGACATTCGTCCAGCCTTCCATCAACGGCCAGATCAACCGCAGCAATCTGTACCTCCTGGATGGTCTCTTGAATCAGGAATCGTTCATGGCCACTTACTCGGTGCCGCCCATCCTGGAAAGCATCCAGGAATTCAAGGTACAATCCCAGAACGACCAGCCGGAGTTCGGTCAGGTATTGGGCGGAACAATTAACATTGTCACCAAGTCCGGTACCAACCACTTGCACGGCAACTTGTGGGAGTTTGTCCGCAACACTGACTTCGACGCGCGGAGTCCCTTTGTGCTGACTCGGCCGGCTTTCCATCAGAACATGTTCGGCGCTCAGGCCACCGGCCCCGTGATGTTACCGAAGATTTTGAATGGCAAGAACCGAACCTTCTTCTCGGTTGCGTACGAAGGTTGGCGCTATCGCTCGCCTGCCCAAGCGCTGTACAAGATCCCGACGGCCGCCAATCTTCAGGGGAACGAGAGCGACCAGCCCGCGATTTACAATCCTTTCACCACGCGACCCGATCCCAACAATGCGAACCTGTACATCCGTGACGCGTTCCCGGGCAACATCATTCCCTCCGCCCTGATGGACGCACACCAACTTGCCTTCCTCCAGGCAACACTGCCCTCGGCGCCTATTAATACGGGGGTGGCCAACACCAATATGATTGACAACACTGAGTTGGTTTGGGGCCAGAACACCTTCAACGGCCGCATTGATGAGAACATCAACTCGAGCAACACGGTCTGGTTCCGTTGGAGCGGATTGATAGAAGCCAAGAATAGTTCCTCCGGCCGCCAGGAAGTAGCTCAGAACGCCTCCTGGAATGCCCATAATATCGGTACGAGCTGGGTGCACACCTTTGGTTCCAGCGGGGTGCTCCAGGCGCAGTTCGGCTATGACCGGCTGATCTATCCACTGGTGCGGAACTTTTCCAACTTGCCGGCCAATTGGTTCGAGCAGAACGGCTATTCCTCCAACCTCTGGGGTAATTTCATTGGGGGCCATCGAGTGGACCCCTCATTCACCGTGACGGGATGGTTCAGCGGCGGGGGCTATTACCAGTACAACAAGCCGACCAATGACACGCAGTATAAGGTGAACTACTCCCGGACCCACGGCGCTCACATCTTTAAGTTCGGCGCCGATCTTGCCTCCCTTAACAACGAGTTGACCATTGAGACGGGCGCTGCCGGATTCGCGACCAACGAAACCGCGCTTCCGCAGGCCACCGGCAGCACGGGCAGTGCTTTGGCGTCGTTCCTGATCGGTGTACCTGACACGGCCAGCCGCCGCAACACCACGGAAACCATGCGTTGGGGCGGGGTCTTGGGTATGTACTTCGGGGATCAATGGAAGGTTAATCACAACCTGACCTTGGATTACGGCTTGCGGTACGATCGTAATTTCGTCGAGCCCATGGGCAGACCGCAGGACAACAACATCTACACGGGCAATATAAACTTCTACGATGGAACCTATACCCTTCAGGCGGCGCCGCCCTCCTGCGCGGTGGCGCTGACCGCGCCTTGTTTGCCGACTGGCTCACTACCGGCCAATGTCACTTTACTTCAGGGAAGAAGCGCAATGCTAAAGGACCCGAAGCATAATTTCGGGCCGCGTCTGGGATTGGCCTACCGGTTGGGGGCGAAAACGGCTCTGCGCACCGGCGCCGGCATCGTTTTTGACAACTGGTCGGGAGTCCAGCAAATGGCGCGCCAGTCCGCGGGCATGTGGCCGATGCTGGGCTTTATCAGCATGACAAACATCAATCCGATCAATTTGACGCCCCAGGTCATGATTGAAAGTCCGCTTCCCAGCGCCGTCATCCCACCCGCCACACCTTTTACGGCCAGTGGCTACTTTGCGGACCCCAACTATACCAATGCCTACTCCATGCAGTACCACTTCAACATCCAGCACGAAATTAATCCTACCACGCTTCTCAACGTGTCCTATGTGGGGTCCGGCTCGCGGCACCTTGATGTTTGTGGGCTTTACAACGTCGCGCCAACACCGGGTCCGGGCACGCCCAGTTCGCGGTATCTCTTTCCTTACATCGTTCCCAGCAACTTCTGCCGTTCCATTGGCACCTCCAGCTATAATGCTTTGCAGACGATGCTTGAGCGGCGCACCTCGCATGGATTGTCCTACCGGCTTAATTACACTTGGTCGAAAGCGATGGATTGGGGTTCGGACGGTTTCTTCGCCGCTGAGGGCTTTTCCGTGCAGAACCCGTATAACATGAAAGGGGACCACGGTGTCACGGGCTTCGACCTGACGCACGTGTTCAGCGCGAACTGGGTCTATGAATTCCCCTTCGGTAAGGGCAAGTCCTACCAAACGGGGAACAAACCGGTCGATTACCTGATCGGCGGCTGGGAATTCAACGGTATCGGCGTGCTTCGTTCCGGTCAGCCGTTCAATCTTACGGTGACGGGCGATCTTGCCAATACCGGTAATTCAGGTTATTTGCGCCCGAACATCGTGGGAGATTGGCATGTCAGTAACCGCCATACGAGCCAGTGGTTCAACACGGCGGCGTTTGCTGTGCCGTCGGCTTACACTTTTGGTAACTTCGGACGCAATGTGCTGCGTTCGGATTGGTACAGAATCTCTGACCTGTCCCTGATCCGGCAATTCAACATTCGCGAGAGTACCAAGCTGGAGTTCCGTGCCGAGGCCTTCAATATCTTTAACACGCCCATCTTCGGCGTTCCGGGCGTTAATAAGACCACTCCCACAACCTTCGGTCAAGTCACAAGCCTTGCCACGGGTAATACCCCGCGGCAATTGCAGCTTTCGCTGAAGTTGCTGTTCTAGGAAAGAGATCGCTCGCCTTACGTTTGACCCCTTGAAGCCGCCGGGCCCACACGGTCCGGCGGCTTCCTTGGTATCCCCGACAAATGGAGAACTCTTGAACTCATCCGTCACAACTATTCTGCAACGTCGTCGATTCTTGCAATGCCTGGCGGCAGGAGCTTGCCTTCCGCTCGCAGCCCAACAGCCCTACGAGCACGCTGGCGCAGTCCACCGGGGAAATATCCAGCCGTGGTTTCACCCGGCCGCGCTCGGGCTCTTTATACATTGGGGACCGTGCAGCGTGGGAGAAATTGAAATCGGCTGGGGCATGTTCAAGGACATCAATGCGCCCAACCCGTATTGGCCGCCGGAGAAATACCGTGCCCTGGCGGACCGGTTCGACCCGCGGAATTACGATCCAAACAAGTGGCTGGCGGCCGCGGCCAAGGCTGGCTTCAAGTACGCCGTCGTCATCACGCGGCATTGCGACGGCTACGCCATGTGGCCGAGTGATTTCGGCGATTTCGGTACCAAACAGAAGATGAAGGGGCGGGACTTGGTCCGTCCGTTCGTAGAAGCCTGCCGGGAACACGGCTTGAAAGTGGGTTTCTATTATTGCCCCACCGATTGGACTTACTGCCCCAAGGGTTGGCCCTACGCCGGCTTCCCGCGGCGCGATCCGAACTTCAACTCTTATAATCCCCTCAAGAAGATGGGAATCCCGATCCACGTGGACATGCCGCAAGCGGAGCTCCAGCGGTACTTCGAGCAGTATTACGCGTACGTGAAAGGCCAGGTCACCGAACTGCTGACGCGCTACGGCAAAATCGATCTGCTTTGGTGGGACGGCTACGACTGGCCCAACGAGGTCGATTTGCACGGCCTCGAGATGGAGGAATACGTCCGGAAGCTCCAACCAGAGATCATTCAGAATGATCGGTACGTCTCCTGGCGCGGGAAGAAATCGCAGGGCGACTACAACACGGACCTGGAAGCCAAGGATCCCGCGGGGCGTCCACCCGGCGACTGGGAGCAGTGCGAGCAGATCTGCGTGGGCTGGAGCTATCGCGGCCCCAAGGCAACCTGTAAGCCGGCATCGTATCTCATTGAGCGCCTGGCACGGGACCGTGCCTGGGGTGGCAATTACCTGCCGGATTTCGGGCCGTTGCCGGATGGAACCATGCCGCCAAGCTACTACGCTATTTGCGCGGAGATGGCGGAGTGGATGAAGCACAGTGCAGTTTCGATCTATAACGTCGACGGCGGTCCATATCCCGACCGCAGCGACTGCCCCATCACCGTCAAAGGCGACACATGGTTTGTACACTTCCTCACGCCCAGTCAGCGATCAGCCACCCTAAAGAACGTGGGGTCTCCGAAGTCGGCCACCCTGCTGCGCACAGGAAAGGCGGTTCTCTGGAATAAGGAAGGCGATGACATAGTGCTGGTTCCCGCCCAGTCCGATTTCACTTCTCTCGATGACGTGGTGAGGGTTGTGTGGTGAAAGGCCTGCGCTCTCATTTTGATCAACGTCCACCCGTTGGTTTCAAGTATAGTGACGGGTCAGAAGTCGCAATGATCGGTGCCCAAATGAGGTCTCATGATCCCCCGATTCTCCTTGTTGAAGAGGTGTGCTGCCAGCCGCCCTGGGAAGAGTAGGCCAGGTGTCGTTGGCGTTGTATTTGCCTGTTTCATTTTCCTTTTTATTTTTGATTTGGCATCTCGAGGCCGCGCGGTTTCCGCGATCCCCTTGCCCACAGACGCTGTACTCCGGGAGGGTTTCAAGAATCCTCCTATGACCGCTCGGACCATGGTCCGCTGGTGGTGGCCGGGGGGAGACATCACAGATGAGGAAATCTCCCGCGAGATGCGCCTGATGAAGGAAGCGGGCATTGGAGGCGTGGAGATTCAGTCTTTCAAAATTGGACTCAATCCCAAACCCGCCCCCGACGTGGAAGCGCGCGTTAATAGCTTTTTGTCACCGGAATGGTTTGGCCACGTCAAGCACGCTATTGAAGAGGGCCAGCGGCTGGGGATGATCGTCGACCTCACGTTTGGCTCCGGCTGGCCTTTTGGCGGGCCGCACATTCCTCCCGAATTGGGAGCCAAAACCTTGGATGTGGAAATGACTCCCGTGAAAGGCCCATCGCACTTCCAGGGGAAGATTCCCTGGGTGGCTCCTGAACCCATTCCCCCGCCGGAGAGCCACTATCCGTTTGTCCCGCGAGACCCGAGTTTGTTCAAACTGGTTGCAGTGGTCGCGGTGCAGGGTACAGCGCCCGAGACGCAGCAGATCTCTACGCCAGCGTCCTCGTGGCGGCCGCCTCGACTTGTCGTGACACGCTCCGGCCAAGTGGACCCACAGTCGGCCATGGTGTTAACACCCAAGGTTACGCCCGACCACACCCTGAGTTGGGACGTCCCGGAGGGAAACTGGCTGCTTTTCAGTTTCATTCAGGTTCCCACCGGCCAGCAAGTGACCGGCGGAGCAGGACGGGGCACGCAGTACGTGCTGGACCACCTGAGTGAGGCGGCACTTCAGAAGCACATTGACGCCATCGGCGAGGCCGGCAAAAGGTATTTTGGCGACGAATACGGAAAGGGCTTGCGGGCGATCTTTTGCGACAGCTTGGAAGTGAGAGGTTACAACTCTTACTGGGACGACGATTTTCTGGAGCAATTTCGCCGGTTGCGCGGTTATGATCTGACGCCCTATCTGCCCCTGTTCAAACACCCAGGCTACGGTGATGTATACGCCAATTACCCCTCCCTGCCGCTCTACGATGCCCCGGAGATCGGCAAGCGCATCAGGCACGACTACTGGGAAACGGTGGCTGATGTAATGACCGCCAACTTCTACGAACCGCTGATTGACTGGGCGCGAAAGAACCATCTCCAGACGCGCATACAGGCACATGGCTCCCCGACCAACAACCTGAAGGTCTATGGCCTCTCGGACATTCCGGAAACCGAGGATTTGTACGCCTCGGGTGAATACGGTTTTCTGAAGTTGGCGTCTTCGGGCGGGCACCTCTACGGGCGCAATATCATTTCCAGCGAGAGCTTTGTGTGGTGGAACCATGACTACGACACCACGCCGGAGAAGATCAAGCGTTACGCTGATGAACTACTGACGGCGGGCGTCAATGAGATCGTATACCACGGCTTTCCGTATGAATATATGGACCGGCCGGACCCTGGTTGGTATCCCTTCGCATCAAGTTTTGATCTCAACGCTACTTACTCCTCGCCCATGAACTTTCATAACCCGTTCTGGGAATACCTGCGACCACTCAACGACTACATGGCGCGTATCCAGTACCTTTCACAGACCAACCATTTCGTGGCGCCCGTCGCTCTCTACAACCACCACAACAATTTCCCGAGCGGGCCGATGGGCGACGATTACCCG
>JARLGN010000508.1 GCA_031292775.1 Acidobacteriota bacterium
GCAGGAACCCCCTCACCCCCGGCCCCTCTCCCCCAACGGGGCGAGGGGAGAGTTGATTCTACTGCCCTCGCCCCCTTGGGGGAGAGGGTGGCTCGACGAGGCGTCTTCATCAGCCGAGGTGAGACGGGTGAGGGGGTCTCGTTTATTGTCAATTCTAAGATGGGACACCACACTAGAGACATTTATCGCTCAGCAATAATAATTTGGCAGAAGGGACAAACTTATGGCGTTCAATGCGAACCAGACGAACCAACAGATTCTTCAGCACCGGCACGCTGATCCCAATAATGCCGAATTGCACGCTTACAAGAAATTCCCCTCACTTGCGGCATGGAAAAAGGACAGCTTTGTTGGGAATCTCCTAAAACCTATACGGAGGGACGACCTGGCTCTTGTCTGGATCGATAAGCAGGTGGATCTTTACCCCAAGAGCAAGAAGGGCCAGCGCCTTTACGCCATGGCGCAGATCTTCTTCACCACCATGTGGTGGCTCAACAATTACAAAAACCAGCCTGCTAAGATGGATGCGCGGCGTCGTCCTGCGATCCTCCGCCTCAACCTCTGCGCTGCAAATCAGGCGGCGATACTTCTCAAGTGTCCTGCCGGGGAGGTTGGCAAAAAGTTGCAGTCGGTATACGGAACCGGGATGTCCATTCACGGGCACATGGTGGACTCCGCGCAGCATCCGCATTACCAGACTGTTCCTGAGAGGGAGCAATGGCGTGTCTTTTTTTGGAACGGCTTGGCTTTCGTTCTCAATATGGACGGGGATGCTCTTGTGCCGGTGGACACCAACCGGTACACCACCGAAGGAAGAGAAGGCAAGGGATTTGCGATGAGCCTCTCGGGAGCCTTCTTCATAGCGCCACTTTCCGGTGCTTCTGTAAAGTACCATTCGTGCTTCCTGGGGGGCGAGCCCATTCTCTGCGCGGGCACTCTCGAGGTCGATCATGGGCGGATCCAACGAATCAAGAACGACAGTGGGCACTATCAGCCGGTGGATGCCACGCTGGCGCAACTCCTCCGGAAGCTGCAGTTTAGCGGGGTTGACATCTCCAAGATCAATATTGAGTGCGCTCGGCCGAACCCGATTGACGAGCCCCCTACCACGACCGGAGACAAGTTCCTCCGCGTCAATGGGAACTGGGCGAAGGTCCAGCCCGTGAGGATTACACTTCCGAAAGTAGCGTAGACCTGATCTGTGGGCCGACGGACCGACATCGCCAAGGAAGGAAATGGCGCGGACTTGGGGAACAGTTCCGCGCCTGTTTCGTTACGCCTCCTTCCGGCGACGCCGCGGGTGCTGCGGAAGGCTACCGGTACCTCACCGAGTTTCACCGTTAAGACATTCCTCAGATAATTATTGCCAAAAATAAATGCAGAATTCTAAGGGGAACAAAATGTCGGCACCATGCAGAAAGGCGACTTGGGCATTGTGTTCCCAGGCGGCGTAGTGTACGTTCTCAGCCAGTCGGAAACCAAAATGGGAATGCTGGCTGGTACCCCGTGCTCACCTTCGGTTGTTGGTCGTAGCGCAGAGGGTATCCATCAAAGGTATCGCCAGTCGAAGAGTTCTAATTCTCTCCGAGCGTCCGGGGCGATGCGAGCGCCACTTGGCGCCCTGCGGCTTACGGGGCGGGGGTCAATCATGCCCATTTCATCCGACGGAGATGGGTGATCAAACGGAGCGTGAAGCAGGATCAATGAAACAAGCTTGACCTCCCAATGGACCTGGTAGACGTTCTTAGATTAGTAACAGGAATCGAGGAGAAAGGACTAACTTATGCCGGACTATTACGACAAATTCCCACCGCTTGCGCAATGGAAAAAAGATAGCTTTGTAGGAACGGCCCTGTTTCCCCGACGGGCGGACGACATTGCCCTCATCGCGATTGATACGCTCTTGGAGTATTTTCCCAAAGGCGAGACCAAGGGAGCGCTACCTCTCTACGTTGCGGCGGAGATCTTCTTCACCAGCATGTGGTGGCTCAACAACTTCAAATCCCAGCCTAAAAAGATGGATGGGCGGCGGCGACCTGCGATCCTCCAATTGAACGTTTGCGCCGCAAACCAGGTGGCGAGGCTTCTCCGGTGTCCCCTTGGGCAGGTCGCCTCAAAATTGAAGGCGATATACGGAACCAAGATGACCCAATTCGGCGCCGACAAGGACCGCGAATTCAAAGTGCATTACCTGACCCTCAGCGAGAGGGAGAGATTTCGGATTATCTTCATTGACGGCAAGGGTTGGTGGCGGACGTCTACAAAATCCGGTGCGCCTCTTGAGCTTTTTGACACTACGGACATGAAAACCGAGGGCAGGCCAGGCTTGATATTCGTGATGACCGTCTCGGGAGGCTTCTTCGTATCCCAGCTTTGCAACGATTCTAATATGGTGAAGTTCCACTCGTGCTTTATGGGGGGGGCTCCCATTCTCGGCGCGGGCACCGTCTCCGCGTTACGCGGCCAGATCATTCGGATCAAGAACGACAGTGGGCACTACCGCCCGCAGGACCCGACGCAGGTGTGGGTCCTCCAGAAGCTGAAGTTTAACGGGGTGGACATCTCTAAAGTTCTGGTCGAGCGGGAGCCCAAATTCAAGGGCGGGCCCCAGTTCCCTTCCATGTTTGGAGACAAGTACAGCCGCGCCATGGCGTCTGGCCAGCTCGACCATCCCCAAGGGTTTGGACTACCGAAGGTAGCGTAGACTCGGTCTACGCGCCGGCGGATCGAATTTGGCGGTGCAAGAAAAGGTGCGGACTTAAGAAATAGGTTCGAGCTTTTTGCTTGTAGTCGCCGGGCGCGGGGGTCAGGGTGAGTCCACGAATACCAGGTAGGAATTCCCTCAGAGATTGGTAGGAATCGAACCGCGCGCGTGGGTGCGTGCGCCACTTGGCGTACCGTAGCTCACTGCACGGAGATCAATCAGGACCCATTTCATCCAACAGGGATGGGTGGTCCAACCTAGAAGTTCCCGTCAGAAGCAAATGAGCCCTGGCAGGCAGGAAACCAAGGAGGAAAACAATGTCTTTATTTGGTAAAGATAATCAAAAACGAATGACAGATACCTTGGCGTTCATTGAAGGCATTCAGGGTATTTCCGTGGTACAAAAGAACAAGTTCATATTGGAGAACAGGAACAATCTTCAAATATCACCAAGAATATCGCTGGGTTTCACCCTGGTGAATAATAAGGCGGAAACCGAGCGTCGCCGCGCGTTGAGGGCATTGCTATTGTGCGTCGGCACCGTTAGAGATGCCGCGATTAACGATGCTAAACAGTATTTCAAAAATAAACCCATCGATGCCCTGGTTGATGGGATTAAAAGCTATTTTCCGCTAACTGATAGTGACGAAAATAGCGTACTCAGGATCATTGCGGATCCCAAATTTACAATGGAGATGGGGGCAGAAGGTCACAACGGAAATGAGTTTTATAAATATACAAGAAAAGCTTTAATGAGCAACGAGGTGCGTAGAAGCGGGAATTGTTATGGCAGTGTCTGCCTCATCTTGTACTTGGGAGGGGTTGTTTCTTTACGTTGGCTGCGGAAATATGGCAGCCAGCAAGGTACCGCGGCGCCTTCCAATCTTTTTACCTTTGGCCCCAGAATCACCGAGCCGTTCGTTACGGAGGATATTCCAAAAGGAAAGCTTCTTTATTACTTTCGGCCACCAGCAGGAGTGCATTTCACCATTTCAATCGGGAACAAGAACTGTGTTGGAAACAACAACTCCATGGATGCGGTTGTGAATTGGCCCAAAGACAAGGAACTTTGTGGTGACGCGCCGTCCACGACATACAGCACGTTCAGGATTGCCGGTTATCTGAAGGCTTGCCAGGATGACCTGGTCAAACACAACAAAAACAGAACTGACGCTTACATAATGTTTGCATCCTGCATACCCAAGGACAGGTATTAGCGAGCAGACGAGAAAAACAAGCTGCCGTCTTGGAGCGTTGGTCTCCTGGCATTCGTCCCTTTCAGCTTCCAGTATGGGATTCGGCCCGGTCTTCTCCGGGCGCAGCAACCCCGTCGCTCACGGACGGCCTCGTGAGCTTGTTGTCGCTGGGCGCGCGGGTCAGAGTGAGTCCACGAATACCAGGTAGGAATTTCCCCAGAGGTTGGTAGGGATCGATCCGCGCGGGCGGCTGGTGATGACGATGTGGAAGCCCGACGCGGCGGAGGCGATGCGCGCTTGCAGGTCGGCCATGGAATCCGCTGTGCCGGCTTTGGGTTCGACCAGCGCCAGCGTTTCGAGCACCGGGTAGATGATCTCCCCGGCGGGCGCCATGGGGGTTTCGAATCCATTGGCGATGAATTGCATCTGCGCGTCGATTTCGAAGAAGTGCCACGCCAGGCAGGCGCAGAAATTGACTCCCTTTTCGAACTGCGCCAGCGATTGTTCATTTGCTGACGGCAGGCTGGAGTCAAAGACCAGCACCAGCCGCCGCTCATCCTCACGTGTATACTCCCGCACCTTCAGTTGCTGGGCCTTGGCCGTGGCTTTCCAGTCCACGTGGCGGGCGCTGTCGGATTCGACATAGTCCCGGATGGCATATAAATCGTGGCCGCGGCCCTTGAGGAGACTTTCAATGTCACCGCCGATCAGCGGCAGGATTTCGTAAAACTCCTCCGTGGGTTGCACGTTGGGGAGCGCCAGGATTTCCTGCTTGCTCGCCACTTCATGCGCTTTCAGCAGCAGGCCGAAAGGGAATTTGGTGCTGATGCGGAATCCTTCCTGGGTATAGCGCCCGCGTCGCGGAAAGGTAAGTTCCACGTGCTGGGTCACGGCGGAGCGGTGGGGAATGTAGGGCACGTACACGGGGGCGTCCAAAATCTGGCGCGGTCTGGCCACAGTAGTCCGCTTGCGCTTGCCTTTCAGAGGGTCGCGGGCAGAAAGCGTGAGGGAGAAGGAAGGGAAGACCCACTTCAGATTTTCGACGGTCAGCCGCGAGATCATGGGTTGCTCGGCGAACACGTGCTCCGGCAGGGCAAAATCCAATTGAATCTGCGACAGCACGATGGCGGAGAGAATTCCTGACAACAATATTCCCGACAAAAGATTGGCCAGAATAATAAAGAGCAGATTGTTGCCAGTGTTCAGGGCGGCGATGGCGATGACCATGATGATCAGGAAATAGACCACGCCCTCGCGCGTGAACTCATATTCAACCTTGATCATCCAGCGTTCGAGTGCCGTCCTCTTGGCGAGATAGGGGACAACTTTGATGGCCACGATTGCGGCAATGACGAGCGACAGGGCCGCCGCAGCCATGGCGCCGTCGGTGTGCCCCGCCTCACCCAGAGCCGTTGAGTACAGGGCGAGGAAGAAGGCCATACCCAAGCCGAACAGCGCCCCCCAGAAGCGGCGCCACGCCGGCCGGTCCGTGCGCGCCATCTGGTAACGTGCTATCGACCATAGGTGCCGCCACATTCCGGCACCAGCAGTTTGGGAAACTGTTGCCATGCGGAGTTGATTGTAACTCAGGTGGGCGGAGGGGAGTAGACGGTAGACAGTCGAAGGGGACTGAAAGGCCACTACCGAGGAGCGATCACCGCAAACGCCGTCCTTGGGATCCGGCCCGGAATCCGCGCTCTGGCGGCTACGATTTAAGCAGGGCGCGCTTGAATCCGGGGAGAGCGCGTTCAACGGTGCGGCGAGGAATTGTGAGCGACAGGCGGATGTACCCGGCCCGCCCAAAACCTGAGCCCGGCACGGCCAGGACGCCCTCGTCCATAAGGGTGCGCACAAAGGCCAGGTCGTCAGCTATCGGCGCCTTGGGGAACATGTAGAAGGTTCCCTGGGGTTTTGTGACCTCGTAGCCCATGCGGGTCAGGCCTTCCCAAAGCAGGTCTCTTTTTCCCTGGTAGGGGTGGGGATCAACCTGCAGATCGGCGACCTCAGCGATGACCCATTGCCAGATGGCGGGAGCATTGATGAAACCGAGGATCCGGTTGGCGAAGGTGCAGGCGTCGCGCAGCGCCTCCAGTTCCGGCAGCCGGGGCGAGAGTGCCAGGTAACCGATCCGCTCCCCCGGAATCGCCAGGGCTTTTGACCATGAATAGGTGACCACGGTGCGGCGAATGAGCGAGGGAATTACCGGCAGCGTCAGCCCATCAAAGATAATGGACTTATACGGCTCGTCAACAATCACCGTTACAGGGTGATCGAGCCCGGAAATCAAGGCCTCCAAACCCAGCAGGAATTCCGTGGAGTAGACCGCGCCCGTCGGATTGTTGGGCGAATTGAGAATGATCGCCTTGGTGCGCGGGGTGACGGCGGCTGCGATGCGTCCGAGGTCGGGTTGAAACGCGTCATCCGTATCGACCAATACCATGCGGCCGGCGTGGTTTTCAATA
>JARLGN010000509.1 GCA_031292775.1 Acidobacteriota bacterium
TCCCGCCCCAACGAAGCTCGGCCCGGGATTGGCGCCGAACGCAACGCCCACCATGCGCCCAGTGCCACTCCCACCATGAACAATGCCACCAGGATGGTAAGCTCGTGGTATACGTATCCGTAGAGCGCTTGAAAACCCAACAACAGGAGGATTTCCAAACCCAATTCGGTGAAGCCCATTGTTGCCACCGCGAAACCCGCGGTCCGCCGCGCGCGCCCTGCCATTTTCCCCTTCCGGCCCGCGGGCCACAGCCACAGGCAGATGAGCAGCACCGCAAGTGCAAGGACGGCGGCCCCGAGCACGCGTCCAAACCTCACGCCCGCGAGATCCTCAAACCAGCGCCCGAAGCCGGGGTAAAAGCGCGAACTCCACAGCGCCACGTCAAAATAATAGGCCACCGGCGCAAAGTCATGGTTGACGGGCGTATTGGACTGAGGCGCGATTTGGAGCTGGAGGTCCAACATGCGGTCCGGTGACATGCGAAAAGGCAGGAAGTATTCCCCCACGTATTCCGTGTGCACGCGCCGCGCTTGCAAGCGCCGCACCAGTTCCTGGGGATCGGTGACCAGTGTTCCCGCCTGGCTTGCCGCGAAGAAATGGACGGTCTCGCCCGGAATCGCCGCGACTTCCGGAAACACCGCGCGCAAAGTGCGATGGAGGCAGCGCAGGAAATCCGCCAGCTCCGCGCTGATGTAATTCTCCGAGGACGTCACCTGGAACGAAAAAACTCCTTCGGGGCGCAGTTTTGCCGCGGCCTCGCGAAAGAACTCTTCCGTGTAAAAGCGATTGAGCTGTGTATTGTGCGGGTCGGGCAGGTTAACGATGATGACGTCAAAGGAATCGGTGGTGCTTTTTAGAAAGCGCCGGCCGTCCGTGGTATGCAGCACGACGCGCGGATCGCGCCGGATCTTCTCCCAAGCATCCGGAAAGTATTGCGCCGCGATGTCAAAGATCATCGGGTCAAGTTCAACGTAATCGACGCGGGTGAGGCTGGGATGCTTGAGCGCCTCCACCACGCTGCCATTCACCCCACCGCCAATCAGCAGCAGGCGGCGAGGCTCGGGATGCTCCAGCAGCGCGTAATGTACGGCCTCCTCTGCCGCCGCGGGGTCGGGTACCGTCATCACAATCAGGCCGTTTTCAAAAAGGCTCCGGCTGGCGCCGGTTTCCACCACTGCCAGGCTGCCGTACAAGGAATTGCGAGTGGTGACCAGGTGAAAACCGTGCCACAGCATTCGGATGGATAGCGGCCCGAGCGCGACACTACCCAATGTCACGACCGTCCCGAGCGCCGCAAA
Organism: Acidobacteriota bacterium; assembly: GCA_031292775.1. Lineage (GTDB taxonomy): Bacteria > Acidobacteriota > Terriglobia > UBA7540 > UBA7540 > Bog-366. The sequence continues at coordinate 1,299 of JARLGN010000509.1, forward strand.
GGTTGCTGCCTGAAGCCGGCCTTTCCCTCCTGCATTGGCGAGAAGGAGGCAGGCCGCCACGAGATTCAGCACACCCAGCAGCACTGCGATTTCAAAGGGGGTTAACCACCGTACCAGCGCCAGGCCGGCAAGCAATCCGCCCAAGCCGGACCCCACCGCTTCCAGCAGATAGACCGCGCCCGTTGCCGCCGCCGTCGTGGCGCCGGTCGATGCCGCGAACAATCGGCTGCCCGCTGCGAAGAGCCCTCCGGAAATTACGCAGAAGGCGCTGAGGGCCACGAAGGAGGTCAGGAACATCGGCACGGGCCCCAGGATTTCCCCCGGGACCGAATGGAAAAAGGCTTTGCTGGCTCGCACCGCCAGCAGCGTCAATGGCAGGGCGAAAGCCGCGAGCGTCTCCAGCCCCGCCAGAAGTTTTCGCGGATCGCGTGTCTGCTTCGCCCCGAACCCCACCAGGCTGGAACCGAGTGCCGTCCAGAAGAGCCAATTGGCCAGCATCACACCCAGCGCCAGTTCGTTGCCGTAGAAGACCACCAGTAGTTCGCGCATCAGAACGACTTGTGCGATGACGGCCGTGAAACCAATTAGTGACAAATTGGCGCGCAGCGTCCAAGTGAGGGTCGGTTTGTGTCGATCTCCGGTTTGGAGGGTCGTTTGCTCGATCATCTGTGTTAGTCAGACGGCAATATGGTTGCCAATTCGCCAGGAAATGCAAGAAGTTTTGTTTTGCCCATAGGCGACGAGCCGCGGACCTACAGAACAGGTCCGCGCTACGCGAGACGATGATGGCCCCTAGTACCAACCCGATTGTAAACCCCGAGCCTGACTCCGCCAGCCGCCGCGATATCCTGTCGAAAATCATACGTGTGGGAGGACTGAGCGCTGCGACCGTGGCCGCTGGATTGTGGCTGCGTGGGCGCAGTCGCCGGCCGGAAGAAGAAGTGGCGATCACGCTCAAGCCCAACTTTCTGGTATCCGCCGATTCCCGATATCCGCAAATGGTGGTGGTGCAGGGAGAGGACCCCCGCGCGCTGGTACGGAAAGCGCTGGAGAGTCTGGGCGGCGTCCGGCGCTTCATCGGGCGGGGCGACGTGGTGGTGATTAAGCCCAACATTGCGTGGGATCGCACTCCCGAACAGGCCGCCAACACCAACCCCCTGGCCGTGGCGGAGATGGTGCGGCTGTGCCTGGAGGCGGGCGCGAAAAAGGTGCGGGTCACCGACGTGAGCTGCAATGAACCACGCCGGTGCTTCCAGCGCAGCGGCATTGCCAGTGCGGCCAGCGCCGAAGGGGCGGAAATTGTGCTTCCGGAGGAACACTTGTTCCGCCAGGTCAACCTGCGTGGCGACGTTCTGGGTGAGTGGCCCGTGCTTGAACCTTTCATCGCCGCCGATAAAATGATCAATTTCCCCATTGCCAAGGCTCACAGCCTGACGGGCGTTACCCTGGGTATGAAAAACTGGTATGGCATCCTGGGCGGGCAAAGGAATCGGCTGCACCAGCACATCCATGAAAGCCTTGCTGACCTGGCTGATTTCATGCGGCCAACCTTGACGATCATCGATGCCTACCGGGTGCTGATCCGCAACGGTCCCGTGGGTGGGGACCTCGGCGACGTCGAGTTGAAGAAGACCCTGATCGCGGGGACCGATCCTGTGGCGCTCGATGCTTATGCGGCCAAGGCTTTTTGGAACATCGCGCCTGAAACGCTGCTCTATCTTAAGCTCGCTCAGGACCGCGGCTTGGGCAAGATGGCATTTGACTTATCCTAGGACCGGTAATCGGCCCATGCGTTCACAGACACTTCGCAAAATCCGCCTCGCATCCCAAGTCATTTTCTTTGGGCTGTTTATTTTCCTGCTTATCAAAACGGAATTTCACGGATCGCTGCGCTCGGCAACCACAGAGATTCGGCTGCCGTACCCGGTCGGGATTTTCCTTGAAGCCGATCCGCTCATCGCTTTCTGCAACGCCCTTTCCACTCACGCGCTCTATCACGGGCTGATCTGGTGCCTGCTCATCCTTGTTCCCACGCTCTTTCTGGGGAGGTTTTTCTGCGGTTGGATTTGCCCCCTGGGTTCGATGAATCACTTCTTCAGCAACTTCAAGTCGGAGCGCAAGCAGGGTTTGCAACGTATTGAGTTGAACCGGTACAAGAAATGGCAGACGCTGAAGTATTACATCCTGGTGGCGCTGCTCGTCGCGGCGGCCTTTGGCGGGATGGTCGTCGGAGTAATGGATCCGATCTCGCTGGCCGTGCGTTCACTCGGCCTATCGTTCCTGCCGGGTATCAATTACGGCCTCAACGCGTTCTTGGATGGGCTTTACAATTCGAAGTTGGGCGTCCTGCGTATCACATCGATGGTTCTCCAGTTCGTCCTCCAGGCCCTGATTCTAAGCTTCAAGCAGCCGTACTTCCGCCAGGCCTTTTTCCTGGGACTCCTGTTCATCGCCATCATGGTGCTGAACCTCCGTATCACGCGTTTCTGGTGCCGGGCGCTCTGCCCACTTGGCGCGCTGTTGGGATTCACCTCACGCTGGGCGATATTCGGCATGGAGAAGCACACGGAGAAGTGCCACGACTGTAATCGGTGCGCGCTGCACTGCCAGGGCGGTGACGATCCGGTGCCGGGCGCTCCGTGGCGCAAGTCGGAATGCCATCTCTGCTTCAACTGCGTGGGCGATTGCCCGGAAGATGGCATTAAATTCAAGTTCTTTCCGGGCGCGCGAGACACTGTGGATAGGCCGCAACTGCAGCGCCGCCGCGTGTTTGCAGGCGTGGCTGCCGGGGTTGGTCTGCTTCCCCTTCTCCGTAGCACGAGCGGATTCGCGGTGGAGAGCGATCCGCGACTGATTCGCCCGCCCGGAGCGTTGGCGGAAAGGGAATTCCTGGCGCGGTGCATCCGCTGTGGCGAATGCATGAAGGTGTGTCCTAATAATGCCCTCCAGCCGACGTTTCTTGAGGCTGGTCTGGAGGGTATCTGGACGCCGGTACTGGTGCCGCGAATCGGTTACTGCGAGCCAACATGTGTTTTGTGCAGCCAGGTGTGCCCGACGGGGGCCATCTGGGAAATCACTCCGACGGAGAAGATCGGTTCATCACAAGGGGATCAGAATAAGAAGAAACCAGTCAAGTTGGGGACGGCCTTCTATGACCGGGGCCGGTGTCTGCCCTGGGCGATGGCGACCGAGTGCATTGTGTGTGAAGAATGGTGCCCGACCTCGCCGAAAGCCATCTATCTACACCCCGCTGAAATGGCGGACGGGCAGGGCATTGTCAAAACGGTTCGACAGCCCTCCGTTGACCCGGAACGCTGCACCGGCTGCGGAGCCTGCGAACATGCGTGCCCGGTGAAAGATCATCCCGCCGTCTACATTACCAGCATCGGAGAGAGCCGGTCTGAGACCAACCAAATCTTGCTTCGACAAGGTGGGAGAGGGAAGGGATGAAGGAAATCGGGGAGGGAGGATGGGTCATTTACCCGGCCCGCCGGCTGACGGTCTTTATTCAAGCGGTGCTCGTTATCGCGTTCGGCAGCCTGACCCTGGCGTGCAAGGCCAAGTCCGTTGCCGCGCCCGCAAGCCTGTTCCCGGAAAGTGGTGAGGTCGCGGGATGGGCCAGGTCGGGTGTGGTCCGAACCTTCGATGCGAAGAACCTATGGCAGTACATCGACGGCGATGCCGAGCGGTACACCCAGGCGGGCGTGAGCCAGGTCGTGACGTCAGACTACCGCTATCAGGATAAAGTCGATGCGGTCGCCGACATTTACCAGATGTCCTCCCCCGCTGGTGCGCAGAAGATATTCTCCTCCGAGTCCGCAACGGGCAGCCAACCGATTCAAGTGGGAGACGAAGGAAGGATTTACCGGAGCAGCCTGGTTTTCCGAAAGGGTTCCTACCTGGTGCGGCTGACGGCCTTCGACGAGCAACCGGAGGTGAGTAAGGGATTGATTGATTTGGCGCGGGGTATTGATATCCGGCTCGCGAAAGCCCGGCGTTGAGACAAGGCTGCGCTACTTGCAGATCAGAAAGTTGCTGGCATCAGGTGGAAAGAGTTTTTGGGCAAAGCAGCGACGCAGGTTTAACCCGTAAATACAAAGAAAAAGGGCGCTTTGGGGTTTAGCCCCGCAGCGCCCGTTTGGTTGCGGGGGCTGGATTTGAACCAGCGACCTTTGGGTTATGAGCCCAACGAGCTACCAGACTGCTCCACCCCGCAAAAGCATCATAGCGGATTGTTGTGGCAATAACAATGGGGATTTCTACAGAACAAACCATCAGGGGGAAGTCCGCTGTGTTAAAATCATCAACTTCCCAAAATACGTTTGCTTTTATCGGGAATCGCCATGACCACGCCATCCAAGCCGCCACCAAAGAACTTCGCCATCAACCGGCAGGCATCGCACTTGTATCACTTGCTGGAGAGGTTTGAAGTGGGTGCGGAGTTGACGGGCACGGAAGTAAAATCGGTCCGCGACGGGAAGATCAATCTCAAAGATAGTTATGTGGATGTTAAGAAAGGCCAGGCATGGCTGATTGATTGTCATATCAGCCCATATACGGCGGGAAGCTACGCCAACCACGAACCCCTTCGCGACCGGCGGCTTTTGCTCCATCGGCAGGAGCTGGATAAGTTGGCAGGCAAGATTCAGGAAAAGGGATTCACGCTGATTCCGACCCGCGTTTACCTGAAGAAGAACATGATTAAGATTGAGATTGCCCTGGCGAAGGGCAAAAAGATTTACGACCACCGCGAGGCCTCGCGCCAGCGCACCATCGACCGCGAAGCGCAACAGGACATACACGAACATCGTCGCCGGCACCAGTAGCCCAATCGGCTGTGGCCCCATCAATCCAACGAGGAGTCCTAAAACCGTGAAAATTGAATTTCGGCCCGAACCGCTGTCGCAACTCTCCACTCCTACTCTGGTCGCTTATTGCTTTGAAGGCGCGCCCGCATCCAGTGGCACTGTGGAGCGATTACCGGTGGAGACCCGCAATCTCTTGCAGCAGATGCAAACGGCCGGGGAACTCACGGGTAAGGCGTTCGAATGCACCCCCCTCGGCTGGCCCTCGGGCATGGCGACGTCCAAGCTCCTGGTGGTGGGTGCGGGGAAGATGGAAAAATTTACTGATTCGCATCTCCGCAACCTGGTGGGCGCCGCAGTAAGGAATTTGCGCTCGCGTGGGGTGCGCGAAATGGCCTGGATTCTCGGTTCCACCGAACCGGGAGCAGTGGCGGCCGTCGCGGAGGGGGCGCTGGTAGCCGATTTTGATGCGGACACCTACCGGACCGAGCGCAACGGCAAGAAGGGAATTGAGACCCTTTTACTGGCGACAGGTGGCGACCCGCTGCCGGCGGAAGCGGACGCTGCCCTTAACCGGGGCCGCATTGTTGGCGAGGCGCAGAACTTTACGCGCGAGCTTGTCAACGAGCCTTCCAATTACATGACGCCAACGAAACTCGCCGAGCGGGCCACAGAAATGGCCGCGCGTTATGGCCTGCAGTGTGAAGTTTTGGGGCAGCAGGAAATCCTGGATTTGAAAATGGGCGCGTTTTGGGCTGTGGCGCAGGGAAGCCAGCAGATGCCTGCCAAATTCATCGTCATTCGCTATTCGCCGGAAGACGCGCCGGAACAGCCCGTGATCGGATTGATCGGGAAGGGAATCACTTTTGACAGCGGGGGCATCTCCATTAAGCCCAGCGAAAACATGCACGAAATGAAAACGGATATGGCGGGTGGCGCTACGATGCTGGGTGTTATGCAGGCAATCGCGCAGCTCAAGCCGCGCGTCCGCGTGATGGCCCTGATTCCGGCAACGGAGAACATGCCGAGCGGCAACGACTACAAGCCCGGCGACGTCATCACTTCCATGTCGGGAAAGACCATCGAAATCCTCAATACTGATGCCGAGGGCCGGTTGGTGCTGGCCGATGCGTTGACTTACGCCAAGCAGCTTGGGTGCACAGTGCTGATCGACGCGGCCACGCTGACCGGCGCCTGCATGGTGGCGCTCGGCACCTTTACCACCGGCGTGTTCGGCTGGAACAAGGAATGGGTGAATCGAGTGCTGACCGCTGCCACCGCGGCAGGAGAGAAGATGTGGCAACTGCCCGTGGATGACGATTATCGCGATCTCTACAAGAGCGCGATCGCCGACCTTGCCAACACCGGCGGGCGCCACGGCGGAGCCATTACCGGCGCCATGTTTATTGGGGAATTCGCCGGCGACACTCCCTGGGTACACCTCGATATCGCCGGTCCCCGCTGGGCGAACGATGAGAAGCCTTATCGCGCCAAGGGCCCCACGGGCCACGGCGTGCGTACGTTGGTGCAACTACTGACGGATTTTGCAGCGTAACGCTAATTTACATCCTGTCGGGAATTTCAATTCCCATATGTTCCGTCGCCAGCGTCAGGGTGCGCTCCGTGAGGTGGACGAGGTAGAGCAGGAATTGTTGGCGTGATGCGTCCGGTTCATTCAAGATGTGGAAGTGATGGTAGAAATTGTTGAAGGCTTGCCCGAGGCGGAAAGCGTATTTGGCCACCACGGCGGGCTCTTCGCTGTTGATTGCCTGCGCCACCATGGTTTCCAGTTGGCCGGCAAGCAGGGTCAGTTCCCAGAATGCCGGACCATCCTCTCCCTTGAAAAATCCTTGTAATTGTTCTGTCGTGAGGGCGCGGGAGATTTGCGCCGGCTGAAAATCCGGGTGCGACTCCGAGAATTTACGAAAGATATTACGCGCGCGCACGATGCTGTATTGCAGGTAGGGTCCCGTCTCACCCTCGAAGGCCAGTGCTTCCTTGAAGTCGAAAGCGATAATCACGCGGCGCGAAAACTTGAGCAGGAAATAGCGCAATGCCGCCACGGCTATCTTGCGCGCGTAGTCCTGCACCACCGCGGGATCCTGCGCCATGTCGCGGGAACTCACTTCCTCCGCGGCACGAGCGATCAGCGTGTCAATCAAGTCATCGGCTTTTACGCCCTGTCCCTTGCGGCCGGAAACTTCCACATAGGGGCGCTGGCGATCTTCGTCACTCAGCACGACTCCCATCTCTTCCGCGCAGCGTGAAGTGAGGCCCACGACTTCATAAGCGAAGTGGTGAAGGTTCGCGGCGCGCTCGTGGTAACCCAGCGTATGGAAAGCGGCCTTGACGATGTTCTGGAGGTAGGACTGGCGTGTATCAATGACGGCATAGGCGGAGCTGGCATGGCCGAAGGAAGGCGCGTCGGGCTGGCCATCCACCGTTGTGCGCCACACGCAATGGCCGTCGGGATAACGATGGAAGGGGGTGTAGCCAAAGTCCTTTCCCAGCAAGGCAAATTTCCACAGATGGTAGGCAATGTCTTTGCCGACGTAGGTTACGGTGCCGTTGGAGCGCACGATGATCTTGATGTCGTCAATGTCCGTCGTCTCGGCTTCCCCCTCCGCGGGCGCTTCTTTCAAATCCATCACCCAACATCCTGCGCTCTTGCCCGCGTCTTCGAAACGGATGGCTTTTTCTTTCTTCAGCAATTCGAAGGCGGCTTTCCAGAAGTTGAGTTTCAGTATTTCGCTTTCCTGGGCCAGCAGATCGTACTGGATGTTCAGGCGCAACATCGTTTCCAGGTGGGTGCGAACAATGGCGGTGGAAATCAGTTCTGCCATCACCGCGGTTTCGCCGTGGCCTTCTTCGATGTCCTTCAGCGCCTGGGCGCGCAGTTTCAAAGTTTCCTTGTCTTCTTCGTACAACTGGAAAACGCGCGCGTAAAGGTCCCAGCAGTAGTAGTCGAAACGTTTTGCGGGAGGCTGCCCCGGGGCGGTGGTGCTCTGGATCAGAGCTTCCACATCCTTCAGCGTTTTTTTCTCCAGATGGAGGAATCCCACCACGACGTCGGCAACCTGGACGCCGGTGTTGTCTACGTAGTTCTGCACCTCCACGTTCTCGCCATTGAAACGCAGCAGGCGCACGAAGGTGTCGCCCAGAACCGCGTTACGAAGATGTCCAATGTGCGCAGCCTTGTTGGGATTGATGCTGGTGTGTTCCACCAGAATCTTCCCGCTCGTGCTGCGGGCAGCGGTGCTGGAGGAACTCCGCCGGGCAGAGAGTTGTGCGGCGGTGTGGGCGCGATCCAGGTGAAAGTTCAGATAGCCGGCTCCGGCCACGGTAACGCGCTCGACTCCTTCCAAAGTGGAGACCAGGGGGACGAGCTGTTCGGCGATCTTGCGGGGAGCCTTGTGCAATTGCTTGGCCAGCTCGAAGCATCCGGCCAGAGAGATATCACCCATTTCCAGGTTGGGAGGCGCATCGAGCGCGGGCGGGGAAACCTCCAGGTTAAATGCCGCACGCACGGCCTCCACAAACTTGGACTGTATCTTCTGCTGGATCTCCAGTAACAATGGGCACTCCCTCTGCTGCTGTCGTTGGATGCAACTTCGCCGGGCAAGTCTGGCGTCGCTTTTACGATGCCTGTGGCGACCACTGCGATAGAAATTGAATTATAGCAGAGGCGAACATGCTTTGTAGGGGCAGGCCTCGTGCCTGCCCTCAGGGCGCCCACGAGGGGTGCCCCTACGAGACGTGTGATGCCACTTGCATCGCCATTGATACTCAACTAACCTTCGGCAAAGTAGCGGAGGCACGATGATTCGATTTCAATTCTTAATGGCGCGACCAAGTGATAGCAATCATTTCAAGAAATCCCGGGCAGTGTGGACGTGGCTCGCTGTGCTTGCCGGGGGTGTGATGCTCGCCGGAATGGGCGAAATTCCCCGGCATAACGCAGCGTGGGCGGGTTTGGCGATGGGGGTTCCTGCGCCGGAAAGTCTGATGCTCATGAGGGTGGGCATTCAGGGGAGCAAGGCGGAGGTGCGGAACGAGGTGCCTGTGGAAAGCAGCCTGGAAGTAATCTCCCTGGATGGGCGCGAGCGGCGCGTGGTCTATCGTGCCGAAAAGCACTTTGAGGCGCCCAACTGGTCGCGTGACGGAATGTTGCTGCTTATCAACTGTGCAGGCCGGCTCTACACGGTGCCGGTGAAAGGCGGCGAGCCCAAGCTGCTTGATACCGGCGAGGCCATCCACTGCAACAACGATCACGGATTTTCTCCCGACGGCCGGTGGCTGGCGATCAGTAATTCGACCGATGGGAGTTCACTGGTGTACGTGCTCCCGGCGGGCGGCGGGAAACCGCGACAGGTGACGCTACGCGCTCCGTCCTACTGGCACGGCTGGTCCCCGGATGGCAAAACCCTGGCGTTTGCCGGGATCAGGAACGGCAACGGCGATGTCTACACGATTCCCCTTGAAGGCGGCGAGGAACGGCGGTTGACGGATGCGCCCGGACTCGACGACGGCCCGGATTATTCCCCCGATGGCCAATATATTTACTTCAATTCCGTCCGCACCGGCTGGATGCAGATCTGGCGGATGAAGCCCGATGGCACTGGCCAGGAGCAGGTGACCCACGACGATTATGCCAACTGGTTTGCCCACCCTTCACCCGATGGGAAATGGCTTGCGTTTGTTTCCTACGATAAGCAGGTGCAAGGCCACCCGGCCAACAAGGACGTGATGCTGCGCTTGATGCCCGCCGCGGGAGGTGAGCCACACGTGCTGGCAAAGCTTTTCGGGGGACAGGGAACCATGAACGTGCCGTCGTGGTCGCCGGACAGCAAGCATTTGGCCTTCGTGAGTTATCGGCTGCTGAAGCCTTAGCTATGTGCATTGGAGCGGCAAGACACCTGCTCCCCTGAGGGTACTACTCATCACCAGGAGATTTCGTCCGCGGCAGAGCCTCGGAACCCCTTCGACGAGCAGTCAGAGGAAAGGGAAAAAGGGTCAACGAGCAAACACCTCTCCGCCACAGCGAAAACCGTAGACAACGCTCCTGACGTTACGGTCGTTCCCGTTGCGGGCGGATACGCGGATGCCCCCTTCGGGAAGATCGTTGAGCCAGGACCCGCCGCGCAGCCAGCCGTATTGGCCGCTGTCCGGGCCTCGCGGATCGCGCTCCGGGCTGACAGCGTAATAGTTTAATGCATACCAGTCGTTCACCCATTCCCACACATTTCCCAGCATATCGAACAATCCGAACCCATTCGCCCGCTTTTGCGCGACCTCGTGCGTTTGCCCACTGCTATTGGCCTTATACCAGGCAACCTCGTCGACGGGTCCATATCTTACTTCGGTGCTTCCGGCACGCGCGGCGTATTCCCACTCGGCCTCCGTGGGCAGCCGTCCTCCCGCCCACGTACAGTACTGGAGTGCATCATTCCAGTTCACGTTCACAATAGGCATGTTGTCA
>JARLGN010000510.1 GCA_031292775.1 Acidobacteriota bacterium
AACTGGAATTGGCCACGTCGGCCGCTGGAGCCGAACGCGGCTGGCACGCGGTCTCGATTCGTGTCAGCCAACGCGGACAGCAGGTTATGCAAATTCAAGTGCGGGAAATACCCCGACTTCTGCGCGCCGCCATTGTCATCGACGACATGGGGCGCGATCTTGAGGTCGCTCACAAACTACTGGCGCTCAATTATCCCATCACCTTTTCGGTGTTGCCCTACCTGGAGTATACCCAGGCAACGGCGGAGGAAGCCCATCGTCGCGGGCGCGAAGTGATGTTGCACTTGCCGATGCAACCGGAAGCGGCGGGGCATGCCTCTCCGGGGAAAGGGGCCATTCTCGTGGGAATGAGCGGGGCGGAGGTGCAACGGGTGGTGCAGAACGATCTGGACGCTGTTCCCTACGCGGCGGGTGTGAACAACCACATGGGCTCCCGCGCCACCCAGAATATGGCCTTGATGGTCGACGTCATGAAGATCCTGTCAGACCGCCGGCTCTATTTCATCGACAGCCGCACCACCGCGGCAAGTGTGGCGCTGGAAGCGGCCCGGCGGGAGGGCATGCCGTCGTTTTATCGCGCTGTCTTTTTGGACGATAAGGAAACGGTTCCCTACACGCTGGCCCAGTTGAGTGAATTCCGCCGCAAAGTGGAGCAGGATGGCGTGGCGCTGGCCATCGGACACCCGCACGCTACCACCATCGCCGCGCTCGCGGAGTTCCTGCCGGAGCTGGAGAAGGCGGATATTGAGCTGGTCGCGCCCTCCCAAATCGTCCGCCTGCCGGAAGTTGCGCACCTGAACCCACCTGCAAGCAGCAATTGACCTCACCGATGTGAAGGTGGCGCGGACCGTGAGTAGCAGGTCCGCGCTACGACTTCGATGCGCGCACGAGGATTTGAACCTGATCGCGTAATTCCGGATGAAAAGCCGCGGGCCGTGTGCCTCAGGTCCGCGCTTGCTTTCCCGGAATTTCATTTCTCAGGCCTGCGCCCTTCGCGATACGGACTATTGCGTGAGCCGGTGCCGATCGGCTATAGTAGCGGCTCCTTTGGTACCCGCAAGGGTGTAACAGGGAAGTCCGGCGAAATTCCGGCGCGGTCCCGCCACTGTAAACGAGGTAACGCTTCTGCAACCACTCGGCCATCTTGGCTGGGGAAGGAGAAGCCAGGCAGCCCACCTGCCGCCTCGGAGCCAGGAGACCTACCAGGGGAGAAACGTGCGGCAAACTTTCTGCGGAGAACAGGAAGATCCGGAAACCTCACACATCTCCCGGACAATCTCCACTTCCAGCAAAGGAGCCGCCTCTTCACGAGGAGGGCAGACTCTTGACAAGCATTGCGACCACGCGCGGCGACCGCGGCGAGACGAGTCTCATTGGCGGACTTCGCGTTACTAAATCGGCGCTTCGCGTCGATGCTTTTGGCACGGTGGACGAACTGAACTCGGCGATGGGCTTTGCCCGTTCGATTTGCGATGACAACTCGACCTGCGAAAGCACCCTACGGATTCAGCGCGAGTTATTCACCTTGGGATCCATGTTGGCCACTCCTGCCGGCAGCCGAAACGGCCCCATGCCGTTCGACCCAGCTACCGTCGATGTGCTCACCGGCGAAGTTCATGCTCTGGAGGAATCGAAGGAGATTCTGATTGATTGGTCAGTGTCCGGAGGGCATCCGGCGGGGGCGGCATATGACCTCGCCCGTGCCATCTGCCGGCGCGCGGAACGTTGCGTGGTGCGGTTGAACGAGTCCGGCGAAGGGGTCGATCCCGTCATCATCGCTTACCTGAACCGGCTCTCCGACCTGCTATGGCTATTCGGTAGGAAACTGGAGGGCGCCGGGGGACAACAACCTTCCTTGCGCAGCCTGAACGGCAAAGAAGGCAACCGCTGGTCACGTGCGTGGTAGCCTGGGGCCGTGACACGCCACCGCGATTCCGCGGCTTTACCGTACCCGGGTATCGCTGCCCTTCGTTTCGAAGCATGAGAAAGACAGGCGGGGCTCGAAAAGCCGCGGCCCTTGAACTGCAGCTCCGAGCTTATTTGGCCAAGAGCTTCTTCCATCGCGCCCATGCCTCGTTGCGGGCTGTGCGATTGCCTTCCGTGGCGTCGGGGGCTTCACCGGCACGCATGAAACCGTGCCCTGCGCCGTCGTAGATGACCGGCTCGAAAGTCTTGCCGGCCGCTTTCATCTGTTGCCGAGTATCCGGCAACGTTGCTCCGATGCGGGCGTCATTCCCGGCATAGAAACCGTAGACGGGCGCGGTGATGCCTGCAATGGCTTCCTTCGCGGGCGGCGGCCCGTAGAAGACGAACGCTGCGGAAAGGTCTGTGCGGTGAGTGGCGAAGCGGAAGCTCTGACCCCCTCCCCAGCAGAACCCTGCCACGAACAGCTTGCCGTTGGAGGCGGGAATCTTACCGGCATAATCCGCCACGGCGTTGAGGTCCGCGGTAACCTGATCTGGATTAAGATGGCTTACGGCCTCAACCGCGGGGCTACTCATGCCTTGACCTGCGGGGAAGGCGCTGCTGCGGCCGCCATTCGGCCCCATGCCAGAAAGGAGGTCGGGGGCCACAGCGATGTAGCCGGCTTCCGCCACCTGGTCAGCCAGGTCCTGCACCCAATCCGTCATCCCGAAGATCTCGTGGATGATCAACACCACCGGAGTCTTGTCCTTTGACTCGGGGTAAACCACGAAGGTTTCCACCGCGCGACCGTCGTGCTTTAGGGTGACCCACTCGCGGTGCCGGGGAGACTTTTCCACCCGCTCGCGTGCCCAGTCCTGCGCCAAAACGGGGGATGCGCTCGCCAAAAGAAGGAACCACGCCAAAAGGGTTCGCATATCTTTCTCCTGAATGTTGGTGCCCGGGGGGCCTGTTTCGACCCGATTTCCAGTCTCGGGTGAAGGCAAGCTGATCATACACGCGATGCTTGGGCGCTCGCAAGGGCTGTGCCCGCGAGAAAGAGCGTTGATTGGTGGGTGGCGCCCCGATGGACCGGCGTGCCAAGCGCGTGCGAGAGCCCACGGCCGACTCTTGGCAGGTGCGCTACGCCTGCTATGGGTTCTCCGGTGGAGGCACAAGTGGCGCGATGGACCGTATCAAGGGTGGGAGATGGTTTTGGACGGTGTCCCAAACTACGGTAAGGTCCACGTCGTCGTACTCATGGATCATGATATTCCGCATGTTGATCATTGCTGACCAGGGAAGACCTGGCAGCATGGCTCGCGTTTCATCCGAGATTCGGCGGGCCGCCTCGCCAATGATTTCCAGGCGCCTGATCACCGCGTCCTGGCACCGGGTATCCAGAAGGAATTCTTCTTTAGTTGTCGCGGAGACGTAATGGGCAGCAAGTTTGGCTGCTTCCAGGATGTCCAGGAGATAGGCAAGGTCACGCGGCATAGAAAACCCGTGCCGAATTCAATATGGCCTTTCGACGGATGTAATTCCGGCTGTTTTCAAGCCCTCGCCGGCTTACCAGATCTACTTCGCGAGCAAAAATCTCTTTAAGTTCTTCCTCCATCTGCACCATATCAAACAGGCTGGGGTGGGAGTCCGGTGCAAATGTCACGAGCACGTCCACATCGCTCGCGGGGCCAAAGTCCGGCCGCAAGACCGAGCCGAAAAGGGCGAGCTCGGCAATCTTCCACTTCTGGCAGAATTCGCCCATCCGTTTCGGGTTTACCTTACTGAGAACGTCCATCCCCGCACCCTCCAATTGCCTTTCCTGAATAATATCACGCTACGCTCGCTCGTTCGTCAATCGGCAATCGAAAATCGTCAATCGACAATTGCTTGCGCGCCTACTTGACGGTGATGGATCGAAACCCGGAAGCGGTGGAAAAAGCCCTCATGAACAAGCCGTGAGTGGTAGCACAGGCGCTCCTGCCTGAGGCTAGGGCTGATGCATTCCATGCATGGACACAGGCAGGAGTGCCTGTGCTACTGAAGCCAGACCAGGCCGCGGATAGGGCGCGGTGAAAGAGATGTTGCCCGCGTTCGTGGGGCGCCCCAATTCATAGGGGCACCATCCGCTAATCTGTTTGTGTAGCGCGGACCCCCGTCTTTGGGGTCCGCGGTTCTTCCGTCGGAGAAACAATCAATCTCAAAAATAGAAATCTGTCCTCTGGTTCGGGAGCGTGAACCTAAGGAAAAGCCGCAGACCGCAAAGGCGGCGGTCTGCGCTACGCTCGCTTTCAACGCATCGAGCATGTCGGCTTTCTTATGAGGAATTTCGTAGACCAAATAGAGCAACATTTGGAAGGCAGGCTGGCGCAGAGCGAGGTCAGCTCTGCGATTCACCTCGCTGACCTTGCCAACGTTCATTCTTGTTATGCCGAAAGCGTGGAGTTTCACACTGCGCCAGCCGGCAGCCTGTCAAGCGTAGCATCGATTGTGATTTGCCCTCCCGGACTGACCGTCATGGTGCGTTCCCACGCTTTGAAGCCGGATTTCTCAATCTTGACAGTATGGTCGCCGGAAAGAAGCTTTACGGTTGATGGAGTGCTACCGACGTACTTTCCGTCCACTGTGATATCCGCCCCATCCGGTGTCGATTTCACCGTGACGCTCGACCTTGAAGTAGTCGCTGGGAATTCAGCCGCCGTTTGCGCGTTTATCGGACTGGGCGGCATTCCGTTTTCCGGTTTGCCGCCGAATTTTGTTGGATCGAGGTTGAAGTCTCCGCTAACGTAGGCCGTGATTTCTGTGCCTTTGGGGATAGTGATGTCTTTGCCATGCATAAATAGAAAAAACGGCGCCGCCGGAAAGAACACAATGCTGGTAGCAACCATCGCACCCGTCATGGCTCCAGTGTGGCCCCCGCCCTTCACATCCTTGACGGCACGTAAAGCCGTCTTTTCACCGTCTGCTAGGCGAACTGAATCGATGTTGACATTCAGTTTTCCACCACGCGCCATCCTTCGTTTCGGCTCGGCCTCGGTTACTGTTCCCAAGGCAACTGAACCTTTAGGGATAACCGCGACATCGTTGACCTTAATCTCTTCCAGGACATCAAAATCCACCTGGTCATTCACCTGAGCGTCTCCCGACGAAACGGTTCGTTGTAGACGCAGTTTAATCGGCGTCCCATCTTCAAGCCGGAACCCGGGCGGTTTCGCGGCTGCCGGTGGCGGCGGAGTTGTTTCGGACGCCTGCGGCGGCTCCCCTTGCACGCCTGCGCCAGCGATGAATGGCGGAAAGATACCGGTCAAACAAAGCGATAAGAGCATGCACGCAATCTGTTTCATCTGATTCTCTCCCCGACGGCCTGCGTTAAAGGTGTGCCGCGGCCACCTCTATATACCGGATAGATGACGAAAGCAAGCGATAGCGGTTGGCGGCGCTGTCCGGGTTTGAACGTACAGCCGCCGTGGTAGGGGCGGGTCTTGTGCCCGCCCGGTGTCGGCAATGCCGACGGGGTGGGCAAGCACGAGGCCTGCCCCTACGTCCTGGACGGTTGCCCGCCGCGATCTGCTCGGCGAGGTAGACCGCGCCCATGCGGCCCGCTCCCAGTTGGCGGATCAGACGGAAACGGCGGGAAAGATTTAGCGCAAGTTGGGCGTCGATTTCAGTCACAGCGGCAAAACCTCAATGCTGCGGTTGTAGCGGCGGTCTCCGACCGCCGACCGGCACCTGCCCCGTTTTTGACGGGGAGCGCCGGAATCTGTTGTGGCATGGCCATCCTGGCCATGACTGGACACGGGCGGGACGCCCGTGCCACGAAGAGCCGGCGATCGGAGATCGCCGTTACGGCAGAGCGCGCATCGGGCTCCCTGGCAAGTCGAATTAGCCGGCCGGCGCCGTGGATAATACTACATCTTCTCTTCCGGGCTTCCCCCTATCTTGGATCTCCGTTTCTGATGTTATGCCCCAACCTTCTTGCTGATCAATAGGCTGCCGCGTGTAGCCCAATGGCTCTTGACACGGGTACTCGTCATATGTATACTAGGCCACGAGGCCTACGCTACCTGCCCCGGCGGATGGGCCGCGGACCGGGAAGACAGGTCCGCGCTACACTCGCCAACAGAAAGGACGGAAGGCTCCAGCCTACGGCTAATTTACGATTGTCGATTTGCGACAATCGGCTTATCGGCACATCGGCTCATCGGCTGAGCGCGGAGTTGGTTTTAGATGGCCCGATGACCCGATAACCCGATGGCCCGACCGCCGAGGCTTTCCAAGATATGATAGAAAATAAATGGGTTAGCGATAAAGCGACAAAACCTACCAAAGCCACATCTCACACAAATAAAATGAGTTAGCCTGAATTGCGGGAGCCGGTGGGAAAAACATGGTCTCGCCTTTCCATGATGTATTAGAAACAAAAGGGGTTAGCGACGAATAGCGAGAACTCCGCAAAAATCTATGTAACTGAAACATCGAGACTTAGAAGATTCTCCAGTGAGCACGGCCGTGGAAAAAAAAGGGTAAAAAATGAGGCAAAATCTCCTTAAGTCGTTGAAAACACATATAGAAAAAATGCCCGTTTTTAGCCTTTCCATGATATGCATGAAAACAAAAGAGTTAGACGTTTCTTTCCAAGA
This sequence comes from Acidobacteriota bacterium, assembly GCA_031292775.1. Classification (GTDB taxonomy): domain Bacteria; phylum Acidobacteriota; class Terriglobia; order UBA7540; family UBA7540; genus Bog-366. Next base: position 6,543 of record JARLGN010000510.1, read on the forward strand.
TGTTGATGAAAATAAATGAGTTAGTGGAAATGAACGTGGCGAGAGAAAAGTTATGGTCGGCGAGAAACAATCAAAGTCCGAGGTGGAATGGGGTGTCGGACCGGGCCCTTCACGATCAGCCGGGCCACCCACACTCCCCCACATCGAT